>NZ_VTXF01000015.1:0-137937 GCF_013114585.1 Vibrio sp. 99K-1 | reverse complement strand
CTCTAAATTAGTATTAAATAAAAAAGGGTTGGTAATAAATACCAACCCTTTTGGATAATTCCCATTAAATTTTTAGCCTTTTACATTGCTTTTTTAGTGGGATGCATCGTAAACCACATCGCCACGCAGTACCGTCATCAGCACTTGAGTCTTGGCGATGCCTCTTGCTGATAAGGTGGTGATATCTTTGTCAAGAATGGCGAAGTCTGCAGACTTCCCAACTTCAATCGTCCCCGTAATATCATCAATTCCTAGGCTTTTAGCTGCGTTGAGGTTGTAAGCGTCGATGGCGGTATAGATATCGGTTAGACCGGTCTTTCCCATGATTAAGCTATTCGCGATGCCAACCAGTGGGTTGATGTCGTGAACGTTCCAGTCACTGCTTAACGTGATATTGGCGTCGGTTTTGAGGATTGCGTCGAGGTTCATCATGGCTTTCGCGCGTCTTGCACCTAAGAAGGCATTAGCCCATTCGTGATCATGTTGCGCGACGTAGTCTGATCCAACTTGGAAATCCGCGGTTACGCCGAGTTGTTTAAATCGTGGAACATCCACATCATTGATCAATTCAACGTGGGTTAGTGTGTATGGCTTTTGCGAACCTTGCTTACGTACGCTCTCGATGGCATCTAAAGATTCTCGAACTGCGCCGTCACCAATAGCATGTATGTGGGCACTAAAGCCGATTTTTTCTAGGGCCGTTAACCACTGTTTCATCTGTGCTGGTGGAATGTAGTTCAAGCCATTAGGAGAATTTGGTAAGTAAGTATCTAAGTAAGGAGCGAGCGTTTTTGCCGTGCCATTGATAAAAATACCATCGCTGTACATTTTCACCTGATCGACCAGCAATAGACGACTTTTGTCATCAGAGTACATCTTCTCAAACACTTCCAACTGAGAAGGCATCGCCATAGAAGGGTAAACCCAGGGGCGCAATGAGACGCGTGCTGTGAGGTCTTGGTTTTGCTCGGCTTCTAGCCAAACGTCATACCAACCGCGCTTCCAATACATGCGACCGTCACCTATGGTGGTGATACCGTGAGCAGCCGCTTCTTCAAGACCGTACATTAAGCCTTGGTAGCTTTGTTCGAAGAGCTCGCTTTGACTGTTCCAGGCCATTTCCATGACTTGGTCACCAGCGTTGTCCAGTAAGATGCCATTGAGCTTACCGCTTGCAGGATCTTTTAAATAGGCTCCGCCTTGTGGGGCTGGTGATTGCGGACTAATTCGGGCGATTTTTAGTGCTTTGGAGTTAACCCACATTGAATGTGAAGTCTGCTCCATGATCACGACTGGTCGATTGGGGAAGACACTATCGATGATCTCAAGTGGCGTGTATTCGGAATCGCTATTGAGTGTCGATTCTAATGAAAATCCATACCCCATTAACCATCCTCTGCCGTTTGAATCAGCATTGATTTTGCAGGCTTCTAAGTAGGGGATTTGTTCTTCGAGTGTTGCTTCTGAATCCAGCTCGCAAGCGCCACCCAGCTCAGAGGCGGCTTCAAAAACATGGTTGTGGTTATCTATGAAACCCGGCAGAACAAAAGCATTCCCTAAGTCGATAACGTCGGTATTCTGCCCTTGAAACGTTTTTGTTTGTTCGAGATCGCCAATAAAAATGATCTTGCCGTCATGGGTAACGATAGAATCGGACTCTCGATGCCCGTATATATCGGCATTAGTGAAAATTTGGTCAGCCGCTTGGCTTTGCACTGCTGATTCAGCTTGTGCGAGAGCTGGTGATACAGCACCTAACATTGTGACTAAAGCGGCTAATGCAGTGCGTGGCAGAGTAAGCTTGTTGTTCATTATTGTGTCTTCCATGTTCCACTGTTTAATAAGTATAGAAAGCGAGTGGTCAGTGTGAAACTTTACATGAATGACGAACAAAAGCCGGGATTACCCCGCGTATTGTGGCTTTGGTATGCCTTTCATGATGGTTATTGTTTCAAACTTTTAAGCAAATCATTCTTGTACTCGGCGTACGAGTGATAGCCATAAAGTTTCCACGTGTGATCACCTTTAATATTGTGGCTGTAGGTGATTTCTCCGATCCACTGCTGACGTGTGGCATGAATCATATCGCGTATTTTTAATAATAAAGTGTCCATAGTTGCTCTCCTGATTAAGTTCACCTGCAGTATATTTAGCGGAGAAAGTTGGATGAGTACCGTTAGCGCAATATCCAATACTTTTCAGTCAAAGTGCTCACTTAAATGGTTTGACGGGTATACTTTCAGTATTAGAGGGTCACAGAGTATCGTAATGAAAGGTTACTTAGAAAAGGTGCCGCAAAGGATTGGTGCGTCATGGCGCTACAAGAAAATCGTTGAAGGCAGCAAGAGTTATGGTTGGCATCGACATGAAGAATATGAGATTGCTATTCATCGTCACTTCTCGGGGCATAGCTTTGTCGGCCACCACCAAAGCGATGTGTTCCATAACCATATGATTTTGGTTGGCCCAGATTTGCCTCATGCCATTTATTCGGAAGAGAGCAGTGATGACTCACGTGTTTGCGAAACTCATGTGATTTGGTTTCGTAAAGATTGGATTGAGCCGTTGATGGCGTGCTGTCGTGAACTTGAACCGTTACGTGTGCTGTTAGAAGACTCAAAGAAAGGGTTGCAGTTTTCTCCTAATACCGCTGAGAGGGCAACACAACTGCTAGATAAGGTGATGGAACAGCCTCCTCATCAACAGCTACTGACTCTATTCTCTCTGTTTGCTCTGCTGATTGATGACCAAGAAGTCGTGCAGTTAATTAACCCAACCTTTAACTCGGTTGAAGAAGACGAAGTCAGCGACAAACTAGATAAGGTCGAAGCCTTTCTGATGAATCATTTTATCCACGATATTTCAATAAATGACTTAGCTAGTCATTTGTATGTTAGTGAAAGCAGCGTCAGGCGTCTGTTTCAAAAGCACTACAACGAGAGCTTCAGTCAGCGGTTGAAGAAAATTAGATTAAATGTGGCGTGTGACTTACTGCTCAATACATCTCTGCCTGTGAATTTGATTATGGAAAAAGTCGGTTATGACAACCAAGCTAACTTCAATCGCCAGTTCAAATCTTATAAGCAGGTGACGCCGACTCAATATCGAGAGTCAATGAAGCGACTTTGATTGATTCACCAACGAAACGATTTCCATAAACGTCTGAATAATTTAATGTTATATGAACCATGCTAATGGGGTTCACGTATTAACAAGGACGTAAGTTAAGACTCAAATGACTTACTCGTATTACGATTAAAACAAGTCGAGGTTAGGATGAAGAAAATACTTTTGCTGCTGAGCGTGATTTTATTGGGTGGATGCGTTGGCATGGCAGAAACCGTCAAGCCAGTTCAGCAGTTTGAATTGGATAGATATTTAGGGAAATGGTACGAAGTTGCTCGTTTAGACCACTCGTTTGAGCGCGGCTTAAGTAATGTGAGCGCTGAATACAGCCTACGCGATGATGGCGGCGTGAAAGTGATTAACCGCGGCTATTCGGCTGAAGAGGGCGAATGGAATGAGGCAGAAGGCAAAGCGTATTTTGTTGAAGGTAGCGACCAAGGTTACTTAAAAGTGTCGTTCTTCGGTCCGTTTTATGGTGCTTATGTGGTGTTTGAATTGGAAGAGGAAGGATACCAATACGCGTTCGTTTCTGGGCCCGACACTGATTACTTATGGCTACTAGCAAGAACTCCTGAAGTCGCACCAGAAGTGATGGAGAAGTTTAAAGCGATGTCGAAAGAGCGTGGGTTTAATACCGATGAGCTGATTTACGTCGAGCATTCAAAATAACGGTATGTAGCGGTTTCTTGGTCTTTACGTAACTTTACGCAAAGACCATGTTAAGTGTAATGATAATGAGTCAAAATAACACCTAGGTCAGAGACATAGAGTGGTCATTATGAATAAATCATTATCGAAACAGACGGTTATTTTCCATTGGCTTACCGGCATTTTGTTTATCGCTGTGTTTGTTATTGGGCTTCAGTTCGAAGGCATGCCTCGAGGCCCCGAAAAAGGCGAGTTAATGGGGCTGCACAAATCGTTGGGTTTGATTGTTTTAGTTGTCGCACTTTCACGCTTTGTTTGGCGTTTGAAAGAAGGGGCGATTGAGAGTGTTGCTGTATTAACAAGAGCACAAGAGATTGCCGCGAAAGGCGTTCATCATTTCTTGTTACTAGTGACGTTAGCGATGCCAATTTCAGGTGCCGTAATGAGTGTTGCTGGTGGACGTGCATTAGAGCTATTCGGCATTGAGTTGATAGCTGCTGGTGAGAAAACGGAATGGTTACAATCTGCAGCTTCTTTCGTTCACGTTAACTCAGTTAACTTGATCATGGTGATACTTGCTCTGCATGTCTTAGGCGCATTGAAACACCAGTTTGTCGATAAAGATGGCACACTAAGCCGCATGCTTGGTCGTTCGTCGTCTGCTAGCAGATAACAAAATCAGACATCAAGATTATGTCTTATTTAGCGAGTCTAGCGTTGGTCTTGATAGGAAAAATTAATATAAAAACACTCGGCATGTACCGAGTGTTTTTTTGTTTATGTTACCTGAGAATCATACTCACTAAGCTTGCTTACGCACCTGCAACACGCTCAGTACTGATAGCGAAAGGAAGAACGCTGGGTCGCTCCAACCAAAGCCAACAAAGATGCCCGTGAAAGCGGCATACAGTGTGATGATTGCACCCAGCATATTGGTGACAACCAAGCCTTCGATGAGTTTCTTGGCACTGACTCCCGCTTCAATATCTCGCAGTAACCACGTTATCGCTGCAATACCACCAAGGAAGATACTGGTGTGTTGAGAGAGAAAATAAGCGTACTTATCATTAATTTCCACGCCGTACATAGGCCACATGACCGTTGGTAGAAAAAACAACGCGAAGGCAAAACCTGCGTAAATGATGCCGTGTAGGCTTAAAAACGTTTTATTGTTCATTTGTTATCTCTCTATCTCGTGCCTTTCACTCATTCTCTATTCATTTTATTAGCCGTTGATTGGGCCTTTGTTAATGGTAGTTAATGGTTGATTGACGTCAAAAATCACGCCGCGAACTTCATCAACGCCCATCTCTTTTAAGCGAGCGGCATGCATTGTTAGGTAATTTTCTGCGCTGAGTTGGTCTTCAAAAAGGTAGACACCACCGCCTAGCTTTTCGGCTTGGTTTTCTGTCCAGATTTTCCAGATCATACCCGGCTCGTTGTTGATGGACTTAGCTAGGTCTACGAGTGCGTTCGACATCTCTTCACCGAAAGGGCCTGAAAATTCAAAATCAACTTGTAGTAGTTTCATGGTGTTTCTCCGTTTAACAAATTCCGTTTAACAAAATCCGCTTAAAAATAGGGGTTTAAGACAAACAAGCCATTCTCGTTTGTTGTTGAGATTTATATTACCTGTAAAAAACAGACAGAAAAGTTCATAATGTTGCCACTAACTATCAGGATTTTAGACCGATGAGATTAAAGACTACCCTCGACCAATGGCAAACACTCTATGAGATAGACCGCGCTGGCAGCATTCAGGCGGCGGCATTGCAGCTCAACAAGAGTCATACCACGCTGATCTATGCATTGAGAAAATTGGAAGACCAGTTGGGTGTATCTTTGGTTCAGGTTGAAGGTCGAAGGGCAGTGTTATCGGAAGACGGCAAAGCGTTATTGCGCAGGGCGAGCAGTATGCTGGAACAAGCTCGGGAATTGGAGTTGATCAGTGAACAGTTAGGAAAGGGTGTGGAGTCTGAAATTGTGGTCGCCGTTGACCATTTGTGCTGCCTTGAGCGCCTTTATGAGCCGATGGCTGCGTTTATGGCCGAGAACAACACCACCTCAATCCAAGTGGTTGAAACATCCTTGTCGAAGACCACCGAAATGGTCACTCAAGAACGTGCCGATGTTGCCATCATTAACCTTCCAATTACCAACTATTCGGCTGAAGCCTTTGGGTTCACTATGATGGAACCCGTTGTCGCAAGTTCGAACTCTTTGGCTAACGTGTCACCCATATCGCTCAACCAACTGTCGTCGCTGCCACAAATTGTGGTGAGAGATTTAGGTGCTCAAGGTAGTCAAGGCAATAAAAAGCTAGGCGAGAAAAAAGATGTCGGCTGGTTGAAGTCGAGCCAGCGTATTACGGTCGATAATTTCGATCATGCCTTTGGTGCAGTAGAGCAGGGCGTAGGTTATTGCAGGCTACCAAAACATATTGTTGATAGCCGAGGCAGTGACAAGCTTACCGTGTTGAATGTAGAAAATGGCAGTGGTTATCAGGTTCCATTGCATCTGACTCTGCCGAAAGGTGCGAAGACGGGCCCCGCCGCGAAACATTTCTATGAACTGCTTCTTGAATCAGCCCGGAATGCGGACTAAGTGATATGAGAAACTGAGCGATGAGCTATGAGCTATGAGCGATTAACGAGGCTGGTTTCCATTCAAAAAAAGTGCAACGCATTCGCGCGTGTAGTTGAGCCTTTCCTCATCAGATTCGCCGCTATCATGGCCGAAGAACGACCAATACGCTGACTTGCCATGAAACATCAGCAGCAGTTGACGAGCTGCAATGATCGGTGAGCTAGACGTCGACAGAGTAAGGTCTCCAGAATCTATTTTCGATTGCAGGTAATCGGCGAGTAACTTGGTGGTTTTTTGAGGGCCGGTCTCTAAATAGATAGAGGCGATCTCTGGGTGCGTGTTGGATTGACTGACCGCGTTCTGAAAGGTTTGTCGTGACTGTTCATCCAGCAATAAGTCCTGAAACTTGACACCAAACTTCACCAATTCTTCTTCCAAAGTGGCGCCCATGTCAAAGGCTGAATGGCTCAGCTCACGCTCGGCACATTTGGTTTGCATGCAGGTTTCAAAAAGAACGTCTTTGCTTTTAAAGTGAGAGTAGACCGTTTGCTTGGAAACGTTCGCTGCTTTGGCTATCTGATCCATATTGATCTTGAAGCCATGTTCAGAGAAAAGTTTACTTGCTGCGGTTAAGATCTGCGATCTCTTCTGTTCACTCTTGATGATTTTCGTCACGTGCTTGCTTCTCGTTACTTGGTGTTGGGTCGCTACCTAGCTTGTCTCTTTGCTTAATGTCTATTGATATTCAGTAATAGGTATCTCATTTGGCGCTAAGCATTATGCTTTTTGTGATGGTTTTATCAATCACTAACGATGAAACTTATTTTTAACATAATCAAACTAGACAGTCTAGTTTGGTTTGGTTAGTCTAAAAAAAGAACATAATTGAGTACCGCATAGGAACAGTGAGTATGTATAAATTGATGAAGGGAAGCGCAGTAGCCGTGGCGTTGTCGACTCTTCTTGTTGGGTGTGGTGAAAACACACAAGCCGAGACACCTTCCGATGCAGCGGTCACTGCTGAATCGAACAGTACCGAATCGACAGTGTTAACGGTAGAAACTGTTGCCCTAGAACGCTCTCCATCATACGAAGTACAACGTGAATATGTCGGTGTGGTCAAAGCGGGTCAACAGGCGAATCTCGGCTTTGAATTGGCGGGGAAAGTTAACGAGATTCTGGTGGATGTCGGTGACACAGTCACAGAAGGTCAGCCGTTAATCAAGTTAGATACTCAGCTGTTGAAGACCGAATCGAGCCAACTAAAAGCACAAGCTGAAGAAGTGAAAGCCCAGTTGAGCCTTGTTGCTGCGAACTTAAAACGTCAACGTTCACTGAAAGCAAAAGGCTTTAGTGCCGAAGCAGAAATCGATTCGTTAACCAGTGAGCAGCGTGTATTACAAGCGAACTTACTGCGCATTGACGCCTCGGTAAAAGGTAACGACCTCAAATTGGTTAAATCGACGATTCTTGCTCCTTATTCAGGCACTATCGCAACGCGTTTTGTTTCGTTAGGTGATGTGGTCAATGTCGGTAATCCAACTCTTACATTACTGGCATCGGAAGGCAAAGAAGCCTTTATCGGTATTCCTGCCCATCAGATGGCAAAGGTAACCTCACTCTCTTCGCCAAGCATTCGTGTTGGGCGAGATGATTATGATGTAACGTTGCTGAATCCGGGTGCCATGGTCGACACGCAATCCCGCAGTGTTGGTTTACGCTATCTTTTCCCTGAGCAAGCCACTGTTTTAGAAGGTCAACTGGCCTACCTTAAGTTTGACGAGCAAATCGACGACCAAGGTTATTGGGTGCCTTTAACTGGTTTGATTGATGGTTTGCGCGGTGTTTGGAACATCTTTGTGATTGGTGATGGCAACAAGGTTGAACGTAGAAGTGTTCAGGTGTTGTTTGCGAACAATCAACAAGCGTATGTGAGTGGTGCGATTGAAGATGGCGAGCAGGTTATCGCGAGTGGTTTGCATCGCTTGGTTCCGGGCCAAACCGTGAAGCCAGTAACCACTGCTGCGGAATAGGGAATAGTATGAAAATCATAGAGACTATTTCCAATACCCGATTACTGATCTTAATGACCGCGCTGCTGATGGTGAGTGGCATTTCAGCCTTCATGACGCTGCCGCGCGCAGAAGATCCGGTGATCATCAACCGTTATGCAAACATCACAACCAGCTTTCCCGGAGCCAGTGCCGAACGTGTAGAAACCTTGGTTACGGAGGTTATCGAGAATAAGCTTCGTGAACTGAGTGAAGTTAAACTGGTGAGCTCAACCTCAAGGCCGAGCGTGTCTATTGTAACGCTTGAGCTTGATGACACTATCACCGAGCCCGAACCCGTTTGGTCGCAAGCACGTGACAAACTGTCTGACATCGAATCCATCTTACCTACGGGTGCCCATTCTCCCGATCTCGACAGTGACCATACCTACGCTTTTACCACCATCGCCTCTTTGACTTGGTCTGGTGCGGGCGAGCCTGACCGATTAACTCTAGGGCGATATGCCAAAGAGTTAGCCAAGCGATTACGAACCTTGTCGGGTACTGAGTTTGTTGATGAATATGGGATGCCACAAGAAGAGATTCAAATAAGTCTAAGAACTGCTGATGCCGCAGCGCTTGGGCGTTCGAGTGCTAACATCGCTGAATCTCTGGAAGGGGCAGATGCGAAGAACTCGGCGGGTGAATTGGTCAGTGCTTATTCTCGTTTTGGTTTAGAGATTGAATCGGAACTTGATTCGATTGAACGCATTAAACAAGTCCCAATTGCGACCGACAGTAATGGTCACATCATCCGTATGGAAGATATTGCATCGGTGAGACGTGGCGAGAAAACCCCACAAGATCAGATTGCCATTATTGATGGTGAACCGGGTGTGATTGTTGCAGCAAGGATGCATCCTGATCTGCGGGTTGATAACTGGACTTCACGTGCGAACGCTTTGATCGACAAGTTTCAACAAGAGCTGCCAAGTAATATCGATGTCACCGTACTGTTCAATCAGCAGGGCTATACCGAAACTCGCCTAAATGATTTAGGCAAAAGCTTGATGATCGGTTTCGGTTTGATCTTGATTGTATTGTTCGTGACCTTAGGCGTCCGCGCCGCAATATTAGTGGCTATTTCGCTGCCACTCACTTCGCTGCTTACGCTATCGATCATGAAAATGACCGGCGTGCCAATCAACCAGATGTCGGTAACAGGCTTGATTGTTGCGCTCGGGATCATGGTCGATAACGCGGTGGTGATGGTTGATACCATTCAGGCGTATCGATTGAAAGGGCAGCACAGAGCAGAAGCAACCATGAATGCGCTAAAGCACTTGTGGGTGCCGTTGTTGGGCTCAACCTTGACCACGGTATTGGCGTTTGCGCCGATCATTTTGATGCCAGGTGCATCCGGTGAATTTGTCGGTGGTATTGCGATAACCGTTTCTTTCTCATTGATCGGTTCTTACATTATCTCGCACACTTTAATTGCTGGCTTAGCGACAAGGTTACTGCCGAAACAATTGAGTGATGTGGACAAGAAGGGGCAACATCACTGGTACATGACGGGCTTAAGAATTCCTGCTCTAACACGTTGGTTCTCATCTTCTGTCCGTTTTGGTGTCACGCATCCAATCATCACGATTGCTTTGGTATTATTGGTGCCGTTTACTGGCTACTGGAGTATGTCTCAGCTGACTGAGCAGTTCTTCCCGCCATCAGACAGAGACATGTTTGAGATTCAGGTGTACATGCCGCCTCAAGCGAGCATTTATGCGACCAAGAATACCTCGGAAAAAATAGACGACATCATCCATCGCTATCCAGAAGTTGAGCGCATTGATTGGTTGGTGGGCGCAAACTTCCCGTCTTTCTATTACAACTTACAAGCAAGACAAAATAACGCGCCATACTTCTCGCAAGCCATGGTGAAAACGGAAAACTTTGCTCAAGCCAACGCGCTGATTCCTGAGTTGCAGAAGGTGTTGGATGAAGAGGTACCGGAAGCACAAATCTTGGTACGTAAGCTTAACCAAGGCCCTCCATTTACTGCGCCAGTTGAGCTACGTGTTTATGGTGAAAACCTCGATACCTTGAAAGCGATTGGTGAAGATGTTCGCTTGATCTTAGCGAGTGTTCCTCATGTGACTCACACGCGAGAAACCTTGCAGCCGGGTACACCTAAGGTGTGGCTGAAGGTCGATGAAGACACGGCAAAACTCAACGGTATTTCACTGAATCAGTTTGCTGGCATGTTGCAAACTACACTGACTGGTCGCGAAAGTGGCTCTGTGATTGAGGGCAGTGAGTCAGTACCAATCCGTGTTCGTGTTGCGGATGAAGCCCGTGAAAACCTGGCGCATTTAAGTAATATTCGTTTGCCAATCAGCTCTGAGGTGTACTCAACGGGGATTAATGTTTCGACTCTGGCTGAGCTCGAACTGACCACCAGTCGCGGTGCGATTACTCGTCGCAACGGACAGCGTGTCAACACCATAGAGGGCTACATTGAAGCGGGCGTCTTGCCGCAAACCGTGCTCAATGAGTTCCAAAAACGATTGGAAAGTTACGAAATTCCATCGGGCTACAGCATCGATTTTGGCGGCGAATCCGCAGAGCGCGATCACTCGGTAAACAGTCTTATCTCGAATGTCGCCGTTGTGGTTGTGTTGATGGTGTTAGTCGTCGTGATGTCGTTTAACTCGTTTAGGTTAAGTAGCATCATCTTTATGGTGGCGGCATTGGCTGGTGGGCTAGGGTTGTTATCGGTGTGGATCTTCGGCTATCCATTTGGCTTTACGGTGATCATAGCGATGCTCGGAATTGCGGGGCTAGCGATTAATGCAGCCATCGTTATTTTGACGGAGTTGAAACTGGATGAACAAGCCTCGTCTGGTAATGTGGATGCGGTCGTAGAGGCGGTGATGTCGTGTACTCGTCATATCAGCTCGACCACGATTACAACCGTTGGCGGTTTTATGCCATTGATCATCGCTGGTGGTGGCTTTTGGCCTCCGTTCGCGGTCGCGATTGTTGGCGGTACGGTATTAACCACACTTATCTCATTCTATTTCGTGCCTGTGGTTTATCATCTGATGACTAAAAAACAGCGCAAAACCGTGGCACCACAAGCGGCATAATTGACAAATCAGCGCCCTTATTTTCCTCGAAGTGGGAGAGTAAGGGCGTGCTTGTCTCTGTATTTTGACGGCAAAACGACTCCTTTTACTCGGCTTTGGCTTCATTGGCCTTCTATTTCGATACCCATCATCGTGATGAAATAAAGCTTATTATTCATGTTGATAATGAATACTTCGTGCTAACAATTTTATTTATGAATACCATTAAACTTGTATGTGAATTCATAAATTTGAACTGGATCACGCTTTATTTAATTCGCGATTTCTAATTTAGTTCATCGCTGTGGTCGTCGTTGGCTACCTCTCTCTCCGTCAATTGTTTCATTACCATTCCTTTCCACAATTAGCTTCGCTGGTGTAGCACGTTTATCTTGTGCATCCAGTTCTCGACTTATTTCAGCTATTCAACTTTCATAACTGGAAGGTTAGTTTCCAAGTTTGCTGGGTGAGCTTTCAATCCCAACTCCCCATAATGCGCCAAATGTAACAATGTATTTCAAAGTGTAACAATTAAGTCATAATTTTTGTGTGGTTTTAACCGTGCTGTAATGTTTTCACCAAGCAAAATCAGGCTCAATTCGGCTTCCCTTTGAGATGCAGCGTTTCACATGCTCAACACATAAATATTCTAATGACCATGATAACCAGTACTCGGACGTTCGATTTGAGACTGGATAACCATCGAGAAAGTTAATGGAAGCTTCAAGATATAAACGCATTTTATCGAGAGCAAACCTGTCGAGGATTGGTTTGGTGGCAACTGCCCTGATGCTCGAAGGATGCAACTCCGCATTGCTCGACCCTAAAGGTAGTGTTGGCGTTCAGGAAAAAGAGCTGATTATTACTGCTTTGCTTCTGATGCTGATTGTCGTTATCCCTGTGATCCTAATGACGGTCTACTTTGCTTATAGATACCGCGAAACCAATACCACGGAAGAGTATGCACCTGACTGGGCGCACTCGACCAAGATTGAAATCGTAGTATGGACGATTCCAATCATCATTATTGCGATTCTTGCGACCATCACTTGGCGTTCAACACACGAACTAGAGCCATCTAAGCCTCTAGAGAGTGATGTACAGCCAATGGTGATTGAAGTGGTATCGCTGGACTGGAAATGGCTGTTCATCTACCCGGAACAACACATTGCAACGGTTAACTACGTGGCGTTCCCGAAAGATGTACCTGTTACGTTTAGGCTGACTTCAGACAACATCATGAACGCGTTCTTTATCCCGCGTCTTGGTTCGCAGATCTACGCGATGCCGGGAATGGTGACCAAGTTGAACTTGATTGCAAACCACGAAGGTGACTTCAAAGGTTTTGCGTCGAACTACAGTGGCGAAGGTTTCTCTCAGATGAAATTCACCGCATCAGCACTGCCTGATCAAGTGGCATTTTTAAACTGGGTGGAGACGGTGAAGGCAAGCCCTGATCGCATTGAAGATTGGGAGCAGTTCCGTTCACTGGCAGCGCCAAGTGTCGCTGAACCTGTGACGCTGTTTTCTAGTGTCCCACCATTTTTGTTCACTGATGTTGTGACCCAGCACCCTGGTTCAATGAACTGTTTGCCGGAAAACCAAGGATAATCGTAATGTTTGGAAGATTAACTCTAGAGTCCATTCCCTACCACGAACCTATTATCGTCGTGACACTTGCGGTGATTGCGCTGGTTGGTTTGGCTGTTGTTGCTGCGGTAACGAAAGCTGGGAAATGGCAATACTTATGGAATGAATGGTTTACTTCAGTAGACCACAAAAAACTGGGCTTCATGTACATTGCCGTTGCAATGATCATGTTGATTCGTGGTTTTGCCGATGCGGTAATGATGCGTAGTCAGCAGTTGCTATCCGCTGCTGGCGAGAGCGGTTACTTACCACCGCATCACTATGATCAGATCTTCACCGCTCACGGTGTGATCATGATTTTCTTTGTAGCGATGCCGCTGGTTATTGGTTTGATGAACATCATCGTACCGCTGCAAATCGGTGCTCGTGATGTCGCGTTCCCTTATCTAAACAACCTGAGTTTCTGGTTGTTTGTAGTGGGCGTGATCCTAACCAATATGTCACTAGGCCTTGGTGAATTTGGCCGTACAGGTTGGCTGGCTTATCCGCCACTATCAGGTATTGAGGCAAGCCCTGGAGTCGGGGTCGATTATTGGATATGGGCGCTGCAAATATCTGGTGTCGGTACAACGCTAACGGGCGTGAACTTCTTCGCGACCATTCTGCGCATGCGTACTCCGTCTATGCCAATGATGAAGATGCCTGTGTTCACGTGGGCGTCTCTGTGTGCCAACATTCTGATCATCATCTCTTTCCCGATCCTAACGGTAACCATCGCGCTACTGACGCTGGATAGATACATCGGCACGCACTTCTTCACCAATGATCTTGGTGGCAACGTGATGATGTATGTGAACCTGATTTGGGCATGGGGACACCCAGAGGTGTACATCCTAATCTTGCCTATCTTCGGTGTGTTCTCTGAAGTGACAGCAACGTTCGCACGTAAAAAGCTATTTGGTTACACCTCACTGGTTTGGGCAACGGTTGCAATCACTATCCTTGCGTTTGTCGTTTGGCTGCACCACTTCTTCACTATGGGTTCTGGCGCGAATGTGAATGCTTTCTTTGGTATCGCAACCATGATTATCTCTATCCCGACCGGGGTTAAGATTTTCAACTGGCTGTTCACCATGTACAAAGGCCGCATCCGTTTCACAACACCTATGCTGTGGACTGTTGGTTTCCTTATCACTTTCACCGTTGGTGGTATGACGGGCGTACTAATGGCAGTACCGGGTGCAGACTTCATTCTGCATAACTCAGTATTCCTGATTGCTCACTTCCACAACGTGATCATCGGTGGCGTAGTATTCGGTTGTTTTGCGGCGATTGGCTACTGGTTCCCGAAAGCGACAGGTTTCACTCTGAACGAAGTTTGGGGTAAACGTGCGTTCTACTGCTGGATCATCGGCTTCTTGATGGCGTTCTTACCACTTTACGCTCTTGGTTTCATGGGCATGACGCGTCGTTTGAGCCAAGATATTAACCCTGAATTCTTACCTCTACTGGCTGTTGCGGCTGCAGGAACTGGTGTGATTGCTATGGGTGTTGTGTGTCAGTTTGTTCAGTTCTTCGTGAGTGTTCGTGACCGTGACCAAAACCGCGACCTTACTGGTGACCCGTGGGGCGGACGTACTTTTGAATGGGCAACGTCTTCACCACCGCCGTTCTACAACTTTGCAAAACTGCCTAAGGGCGATGAGCTAGATGCGTTCTGGTATCAAAAGCAAAGCGGCGAGTTCGATCCAACTAAGGAAGAAGAATACGAACGTATTCATATGCCGAAGAACACACCGACAGGTATTTATGTATCTGCATGGGCGTTGGTATTTGGTTTCGCAATGATCTGGTACATCTGGTGGCTAGCGGCGGCAAGCCTGGTTGGTATTGTTGTGACGTGTATTCAACACAGCTACAACGACGATGTTGACTACTACGTGGAAGTTGAAGAGATCAAAGCGATTGAAGCGGCTCGACGTGCACAGTTAGCAGAAGCGAAAAAACAGTCGGTGGGTGAAAACAGCGCTGACGGTGATAACAACACAAATAAAGATGATTTGGAGACGACGTATGCAAGCTAATACTCCGTCGCACACTTACGATCTTGCACACTCGCATGATCATCACCATGACTCAGCGGGCAACAAGCTGTTTGGCTTCTGGGTTTACTTGATGAGTGACTGTGTGCTGTTTGCCACGCTTTTCGCGACTTATGCCGTTTTAGAAAGTGGCTCTATTGCAGGACCAACGGGTAAAGACATCTTCGAACTTCCGTTCGTGTTTGTGGAAACCATGATGCTGCTGTTCAGTAGTATCACTTTCGGTTTTGGCATGATCGCAATGAAACGCCAAGATGTTGCTGGTCTGAAAAAGTGGCTAAAAGTAACGTTTCTGCTGGGTTTAGCCTTTATCTGTATGGAAGTGTATGAATTCCATCACTTGATTGCTGAAGGTTATGGCCCTCAAGAGAGTGCGTTCCTATCTGCGTTCTTTACCTTAGTTGGCACACACGGCTTGCACGTAACGTTTGGTCTTATTTGGATGGCAGTGGCGTATCACCAGCTTTCCACTAAAGGCTTGAACGACAATATGTCTATGCGCTTTCAGTGCTTGAGCTTGTTCTGGCACTTCCTAGATATCGTTTGGATTTGTGTATTTACCATCGTGTACTTAATGGGGGTGATGTAATGGAACAGCATCTAGACAGTGGCGCAAAAGATTACGTGATTGGCTTTGTTGCATCACTGATTCTGACCATTATTCCGTTCTATGTTGTGTGGGCGCATGCGCTTCCAAGTACTGAGACTTACGTAGTTCTGTTTGGCTGTGCGCTAGTGCAGATCTTCGTACACTTTAAGTACTTCCTACATATGGAAGTGAAAACAACCGATGGTCAGTGGAACTTAGTATCACTGATGTTTACAGCCATTGTTGTATTGATCCTGATCGCTGGCTCGGTGTGGATCATCTACAACATGAACGTCAACATGAAGTTGTAGGCTAGGGTATGCTGAAAAGTTATTTGTCTATTACCAAACCGGGCATCATTTTCGGCAACCTGATTTCTGTTGCGGCGGGGTTCTTCCTTGCCGCAAAGACAGAACCAGCCAGTGCGATGTTGTTACTGACAACATTGGCGGGTGTGGGGCTTGTGATTGCATCAGGTTGTGTGGTGAATAACATTTTTGATCGCGATATTGATCAAAAAATGAAACGCACTCAGAACCGAGAGTTGGTTCAGGGCAACATCAATACTGATGTCGCATTCATCTATGCGTTGGTCATGTTGCTAGCTGGTACGGCGCTACTGTTCCAATACGTTAATCCGATGTCTGCGGTAGTGGTGTTGCTAGGCTACGTGTTTTACGTCTTTTTCTACACCATGTGGTACAAGCGTAATTCGGTGTATGGCACGCTCGTAGGCAGCATCTCTGGCGCGGTTCCTCCATTGGTTGGCTACCTTGGCGTGACTAACTACCTGAGCTTAGAAGCCGTTCTATTGTTCATCATGTTCTGTTTATGGCAGATGCCGCACTCGTATGCGATTGCGATGTTCCGCATTCAAGACTACCGAGATGCAGGTATCCCTGTACTGCCGGTAAAAGAGGGTGTCGATAAGGCTCACAAACATATGAAAGCGTACGTGGTTGCTTTTGGCGCGGTTGCTCTCGGGCTGTTCTTGCTCGGAGAAGCGGGCTACGAATACCTAGCGGTGTCGGCGGCAGTATGCTTTATGTGGACCAAGGTGACATTCCGTAAGGTGGATTGCGCCAACTACATCCAATGGTCAAAGACGGTCTTTAAAGTCTCTCTGCTGGTGGTGATGAGCATCAGTGGTGTGTTGGGGCTGGAGTTGATTCCGTTACCTTTTTCGTAAGATAAATCGCGAGTATGACAAAAGCCGAGCTATATTGAATAGCTCGGTTTTTCTTTTTTTAGCTTATTGCTTATTGATCAGCGCTAATCGTTTGGCGAGCACTTAATATCTGTAATTTCTAACATGTTCTATGGAAAGGTGAGTAGCTATCGACCATGGTTAAGGAGCAATTGAACTTGCGATTTCCATTGGCAACATTGAGTAGAACTTTGTTATAGACACCATTAACGCTATTTATATCGACATAACCAAAGCTCTCATAGGTTGAGTCGTATGAGTAGTCTCGATTGTCGCCAAGAACAAATAGCTTTCCTTCTGGTACATGCCAAGTAATATTGTTTTCAAGTATGTTTGAATCTTCTTTGAGATACCTAACATTATATTGGCTATTACCTATTTGTTCTTTTATATAAACAAACCCATTTTCTTTTTTAGTTATACCATGGGATAATTTATTATCATTGATATAAAGATCACCATTGTCTAATGTGACAGTATCTCCAGGTATTCCAATCACTCTCTTTCTGAAGGTTATATTTTCACTTCGATGTTTAGGAGGGTGTCGAAAACGAATGACATCGCCATACTCTGGTGTATATCGCCCCGGTCGAACGCCACTTACCGTTGTCCAGTATTTACCTTCAAAGGTTGGCGCCATACTTAATCCTGTATTAGTATTGATTGAGCTAGAGAAAAAGTAAAATAGCACGAATATCCATAACGCAAGTGAAGTTGATATTGATAGAAGTAACTTAAAGCTCTTCATAACGGTTTCTCCTGCTGCAGTACTTCTCGGCAAGCATGGTAATACTGTAGTTTGCGGCAACAAATGAGCAGTAAAATAGCCCTAAAACGACAATGATTTCAATGATGTCATTGAAGCCACCATTGAATAGGTTTTTACAGAGTGAGTAATAGAGGAATAAGCTTAAGCTTAGAAAAATCGCAGCTATTGCCAGCAGAATCCATTCTACCTTTGATAAATTACGGTTCATTAATTTTACACCATAAAGAATAAAATAACAGGTAACGCAAGCAGTCGGCTAAATATTTTTAAAGGTCGATACCAATAAAAAGGAAGACGATGTACTAAGCTGTTTGATTTATAATTAAGGTGATAAAGCTCATCAATAAATGATCTTTTTATAGTGTCTATCACGGTTAAGCCTAATTGTATTTTTATTTGGAATAGTATTGTGGCAACAAAATCTGACATTTTCTGTCTAAAACAACAAAAATTACTAAATTTAATGTTATCGAGTAGTATTTAGAACGCTATTGTTCGTTGTTATGTATTTGTGTTTCTTATAACTTGCTGATGTTGTATTTATAATGGTGTTTTAATATTGGAGGATCCAATCTTGAACTTCATATGTGGTGGTGTTTGAACTTAATGTGCATAAACGTTCATTGCGTGTTTAATATCTTGTATTACATCAGTACGTAGCTGCTTTGGCTTTAGAATTTCAACGCAATCGGCATTGTTAATAAGCCATCTTTTGAAATCGACGCTATCCTGAGCTTGGGCTTTTACGATGTAGTGGTTTTGAGCTGTCTCTTCTATATTTTGACATTCACTGAGTTTGTACTCGTCGACAAATCGGTTTTTGCCATAAGTATCTCTTGTCATTTTTAAAAGCACTTCACAGGTTTCACCACCGTTGACCTTTTTACCATTGTTTGTTGAGAGGTAAGTTGTGAGGCAAAAATTCTCTTGATTACCCATAGAGAAGTTCTGACCTGAGTGAAGCTCAACATGGCTAATGTTATGCACAGTGTAGGTGCGATATTTACCGGGCATCGAACTGCTCTCAGCATTTTTTTTATAACGCTCTAATCCAACGAGGTAAAAGGCTTTTTGGTAAACGAAAGAGGCATAAGGGTCGACTTCGCAACGGCTTCCTTCATATTCAAATGAGACCACTTTACGATTTTCTAGCGCACTCTCGAGCTTACTTAGCACTGTGTAATCGGCCTTGGGAGCAACAACATCGTAACTGCTGACCTGTATTTTAAAAGGTGCCGAGTTTGATACGTTATTTGCTCTGGAAAGCAGTGTTAACGCTTCACTTAGTTTCGTTCCTGCGGACGGCAGTATACGTTCAAGTACTTGGCTACCTATGATACCTAGGATTGAGATAGATTCATTCAACCCTGGGTTCACATTGAACTCTGCGCCCTCTTTTACTTTATAGCGAGCCTTTGATGCGATTCCTTCTCGAACCAGAAGATCATTGTGTCCGTTTGGTCCGTCACCCTGAGCCCCATGATACTTGTATATCGAATCTAAGATGCGTTCTGCCCACTTTTGTTGGGCTTCTTTAGAGGTACCTCCACGGTAGTAAAAAGGCTCTTTTCGCACATCATCTAGGTACTCTTTTGACGTTATTCCTTGCTCTTTGGTTGAAAGTAAATTGAGGCAATGTAAGTAACAATAAAAATCACCGAACGCTTTTGCTGACACGTTATTCCTCCATCTCTAATTGATATTTATCGTATTTAATCACAAATTTATTTCACAGAATGGCAGAAAATCACACTTTTCATGTGGGATTAGATGAAACAGTTCATTTTTACGTCAGTTTTATCGCGTATTTTGTAACTGTTTGTAATGAGTGTGTTTTTTGAACGGAAATTACAAGGTTATCGGTAAAATTGAATCATTGCTCCCATAAATAAATGGTTGGTTGGATTGCCACTTTTTAATAATTGTGATTTGTTTTTTGTGGCTATTGAAGTCGGGTGCGAGAACAACTTGATTAAGAGTGCATTTTTAGAGGAAGGAGTCGATTAACTGTGTATTTTTAAAGGAGAGATATGCTGTTTCTTAGTTTGTTGAATTTTGAGAGTCATGCGCTGCTGCAATAAAAATACCCCGACGAGCGGGGTATTTTTGTTTGTCTTCTATTCAACTCTTACGCATAGCTTGTTTACCAAGCACCTAGGTAAGACTTGTAAGATTGTAGGCGAACTGTTGCTGCGCCAATCACGTCAATGAAGCCCCAGAAAGGATGCGGCTTCTCCGCTGAAATCCAAGCCGCGCCAGCGGCACCGATAGGAATGTTGTAGCCTTCTGGTTCAAAGATTTCTAGCACTACCGTACGACCTAAACCATTGCTGTTTTGAGCGACGTGCTGACCAACACTTTGTGGGCCTTGCAGTGGTGAAATACTTGATTCACCAGTACCTGCCGTAAAGCTGTGTACTTTGGCACGGAACACGTGACCCGGATATGCATCGACAAAGAATTCCGCAAAATCGCCCACTTGCACGTAACCGTAAGTCTGGTCTGAGATACGCATCTCTAAGAACTTTTTGCTGGTGTTGTACAGGTGCATGTTGCCCATGACAGAGCCTTCAGCAATGTTCACAATCGATACTTGCCCATCAAACTCTGCTCGCACTGTTTTCTTCTCTTGCGCCCAATTCACTTTCTGTAAATCGGCTTTCAGTGAAGCCAGTTCTGCGTGCATCACGCGAAGATCTGAGTGGTACTTTTCAACATCACGAGCATTGAAGATCTCAGGCGACGTTTCTGCACGCTCTAAATCACGCGTCATCTGTTTGATCTGCTCTTCTTTCTGAACGATTGAAGATTCGATCTTCGCTTTGTCTGCTGCTGAGTCGATATCGACAAGTGTGTAGATCACGTCGCCTTTCTTTACCAATTGGTTGTGGTCAACGAACACTTCATCAATTTGCTGGCCGAAGATCGGTGACATTACTGCATGCGGCGCTTTTACCGTTGATGAGTTGGTCATATCTACCGGAGCCCAGAGACGAGAAACAATCGCCAATAGGCCTAGAATCACCACGCCACCAATCGCGGCCCAAGTGTAGTTCTTAATTGTTTTCTTTAGTGCGCCAGTCGCAAACAGGGACCATACAATCAGAATGTATGGGATCATCATCTCTTTCATTATGCGGCCTCTTTTCCAGTTGCTGTCTGCTCAGACTTAGTTTCTTCTGCTTGTTCACTATCGGACTTTTGAAGCTTCGGTTGAATACCACGGCGAATGACATCACTGATCGATTGACCGATGTGTTTCCAGTTAGCGAGAGCAATGACTAGAGCGATAACCCAGAACGTCTTGTTAATGAATAAGCCACAAAGCGAGAGTGCAAATACAATCTGTACATGGGCACTTTTGTGCTCTTTCGCCTTGTGCACACCGAGCTCATGGATTTGCCACATACCGTAGATAGCAGCGAATACAACCGCGAGAGTTACGGAGAACAAGTAACCGGAGAAGTACTCGCTTTGGAAGAAGTTCATCATCATTTCGTTCGGGTGGTTATTGAACTGAGAAAGGTCGATGTCTTTGGAGTGAATTGTACCCATAGGAGCAAGCGCCCAAGCACCAGCAAACATCAGGGCCATAAATAGGCAGAATTTGACGAGAACCATCACGACGGCCCCAACTTTCTGCAGAACAATTTTAAGAATTTTCATATCTCAACCTAAATAATAAGGAGAGAGAAAGTGCAGTCTTGGTACAAGACTTTTAGATGACATCTGCAAGAGGTGTTGAATACCAGTGAGCGATACCGCCGACTGAAATCAAAAGTATTGGATGACAATTAAAAATCGCTTTGCCCAAAGAGACAACGCATTCTCGCGAAAACAGTGCTAAAAACACCGAGCGAAATCATTCTTAAACTAGAGTCAACCATTGCGAAGTTCGGTTGTTACAGTAGCTTTTTGCGCCGTCGTCCATGGTGCTTGCAACACTGTTATCTACACATTTTTAGGTTTTCTATGTCGGTCAAGAATTGATTTGTAGGGGAAATAATAGGAAGTGTGAAGGGCGCTATCTACCCAGTATGGCGATATTGAACTATCGTAATTACGATAGGTTTAAGGGGTATTAGAACGGTAAGTGGATTTATTTGAACGGGCTCAAACTCGGCTTATAAAATATGTCTACTAAATTAGCCTGGATCATAGAATCGGTTATAAAAGTATCAATAAGTCTGAAAAAAAATATTGGATACTCCGAATAGTCTAGGGTGGGGTTTGGGTAGATTAAGCTATTCTGGCACTACGAATAGCGTTGGATTCCCAATCTGACGAATGTGGCAGCTATTCGTCACAGTGAGTTGTTCTTATATTTCTGCTCTTTACCACATGCTGCTCCATTCTCAGTTTGGACTAACGAGCGATAATTGACCGTTCCATTCTATCGGTTTTACGATAAGATAATTCAATCTATCGCCTATTGAGTAAAGAATCATGAGTAATGACATTCCGAACTTTAACTTGTTAGCTGTATTTTCTGCGGTGATGGAGCAGGGCAGTTTGAGCAAAGCAGCCGATCACTTGAATACCAACCAATCGACAATAAGTACCTCCTTGGCGCGGTTGAAGAAGGAAGTTGATCAAGAGTTGTTTGTGCGCAAGGGACGGGGAGTGGTCCCAACTGCTTATTCGCAAAGCCTGTACGAGAAGATCAAAGCACCGATACAAGAACTCAACGGCGTTTTCCAAGGCATGGCATCGTTTGACGAAATGACGGCGGAGCGCAAGTTCGCGGTGTCGATTCCAGAGCACTTACAATGGTTACTGTTGAATCGGTTCTTGGAATTACCAAACCAAGGCCTTTCGTTAGAGGTGTATGATCAAGCGGATTCGGACGATCAAGTACATGAAGATCTGCTGACGCAAAAGTTTGATGCGATGATCGATATCGTATTGCCAGAACACCCGAGCACGGTGAGTGAGAAGCTATACGAGAGTGAGGTAGTGATCATCTGCCGAAACGGTCACCCTAGAATCAAAGGTGAGCTCACGCTTGATCAATACTTGAGTGAGAAGCATGCCGTGCTTGATCGAACGCGCCGACAAGTGAGAAGCCTCAATCACTACACATCACTGGATTTGTCTCAGCGGAAGATCATGATCCATGGCAGTTCTCTGTTCAGCAATTTATTACTGTGCAGTCAATCCGATTGCATTACAGTAGCCCCCCTTTCTATGGCGATTCAGTTCAAAGAGCGCCTCGATTTACAAATTTTCAAGCCTCCTTTTGATTGTGAGCCTATTCCTCATCACCTGATCTGGCTAAAAAAACAGAATAATGATCCCGCGCATAAGTGGCTCCGAGAGCAGGTTATTAATACGGTAGAAGAGATGTCAAAGGTGTTAAACAGCTGGAAGGCTTCATACTAGCGTTACCTGCTACTTTTACATTCTCTTCAAGCTTAACCATTCATAACAAAAAATTATCACATTGAGAATTTATGATAATTTCCTTTATTTGTAGCCAACTCGTATATTGACCCCATCAGGTAAGTGGATGGTCTCCACTTCAATTATATCGGCCTGCGTCACTGGGCTAAAAAGGGTGAAATATGAAATTCCTACACACAATGATCCGAGTTGCTGATTTAGATAAGTCTATTGAGTTCTACACCAAAGTTTTGGGTATGAAAGAACTTGAGCGCCACGTAAATAACGATTACCGCTACACCTTGGTTTTTGTTGGTTACGAGCAAGGTGGAACAACTATTGAGTTAACGCATAACTGGGATACCAATGAGTATGAAATGGGCAACGCATTTGGCCATTTAGCATTGGGTGTAGAAGATATTTACGCAGCATGTGACCAGATTAAGTCGCTAGGTGGCAACGTAACTCGCGAAGCGGGCCCAGTAAAAGGTGGTTCTACGCACATCGCATTTATTACTGACCCAGATGGCTACCAAATCGAACTGATTCAACTAGGTTAATCGAGGAAATGACAATGACAAATGCACTATTTCAACCAATTCAACTTGGTAATATCGAGCTTAAAAACCGTATTGTTATGCCTCCGATGACACGCTCTCGTGCAACGCAACCTGGTAACTCAGCAAACGATATGATGGCGACTTACTACGCTCAACGCGCTACGGCAGGTCTGATTATTGCTGAAGGTACACAAATCTCACCAATGGGTCAGGGTTATGCTTGGACACCTGGTATCTATTCTGACGAGCAGATCGCTGGCTGGAAAAAGGTAACGGACGCAGTACATGAAAAAGACGGTGTAATCTTCGCTCAGCTTTGGCATGTAGGCCGCGTGACGCATCCAGATAACATTGGCGGTGAGCAACCTATTTCATCTTCTGCATTGAAAGCAGAAAATGTAAAAGTATTCATCGACAACGGTACTGATGAACCGGGTTTTGTAGACGTTGTTGAACCTCGAGAGATGACCAAAGAAGACATCAAAGAAGTGGTTGAACAGTATCGTCAAGCAGCACTTAATGCGATCGAAGCTGGCTTTGATGGCATTGAACTTCACGCGGCAAATGGCTACCTGATTAACCAGTTCATCGACTCAGAAGCAAACAACCGTACTGACGAATACGGTGGCTCTATCGAGAACCGCCTACGCTTCTTAGGTGAAGTGGTCGAAGCTATGGTTGAAGCGATTGGTGCTGACCGTGTTGGTGTTCGTCTTGCACCGTTTACCTCATTGAATGGTACCGTTGATGCAACGCCAGTTGAAACGTACACAGCGGCAGCAGCGTTACTTAACCTATACAAGATTGTTTACCTACACATCGCAGAAGTTGACTGGGACGATGCACCAGAAACGCCAAAAGCGTTTAAAGCAGCTGTTCGTGAAGCTTATGATGGTGTACTGATTTACGCAGGTAAATATGACAGCGAGCGCGGTGAAAAAGCGGTGGCTGAAGGTGTAACGGACATGGTTGGTTTTGGTCGTCCATTCGTTGCTAACCCTGATTTACCAGCTCGTATTCAAAATGGTTACCCGCTAGCGGCGCACGATCCAAATACACTGTTTGGTGGTGCTGAAAAAGGCTTAACAGACTACCCAGCATACGCAGGCTAAAAACAGCTGCTTGAAGCAGAGTATTGAGATAGTATCTTGATCCTGTTGAATGTTTATAAAAAGCAACCTGGCAGAGTCGGGTTGCTTTTTTCGTTATTGGACCGAATAAAATGATGAACGTGAAAGCGATGCGTGGGGAATTGTATCTCCTATTTGCCACCCTGTTAGCCGGGGTCGGATGGATTGCATCTAAGCTGGTGGTATTAGAAATGCCAGGACCAGTGTTCATTGGTGTGCGGTTTGTTGTGGCAAGCCTGATTCTACTTCCGTTTTGTATTCACCATATTCGCAAGCTCTCTTTTAAGCAGATTCTATCTCTTTGCGGAGTGGGTTTACTGCTATCGGCTTCATTACAGGTGTGGGTATTTGCGGTTTCGGTGACAGAGACTTTATCTGAAGGGGCATTTATCATGAGCCTCGCGATGATCATTGCGCCATTTGTCTCTTGGGTGCTGTTTCGAGTCAAACCTAATCGCGCCTTTTGGATGTCATTTCCGATTGCGATAATTGGTATGTTGTTGCTCACTTTGACCAACGGTTGGCACGTCGAACAAAGTCAGCTCTACTTCTTATTGGCTTCTATGTTGCTGTCCATTCACTTTGTAATGAATAAGCGTGTGATCACCAACATTAAGCCCATCGCGTCAATCTGTGTGCA
Source organism: Vibrio sp. 99K-1 (assembly GCF_013114585.1). NCBI lineage: Bacteria > Pseudomonadati > Pseudomonadota > Gammaproteobacteria > Vibrionales > Vibrionaceae > Vibrio > Vibrio sp. 99K-1. The sequence goes on along the minus strand of NZ_VTXF01000015.1, from coordinate 112,489 downwards.
GCTATTTATTGTGGGTGTGAGCGGTTTAGCGTTCGCTTCAATGACGGTTCAACCTGAGTTCGAGATTACTAAAACCTTGGTTTTCTGGTTTATTGTTTCAGCGGTTGTGGCGACTTCTATTCGTTACTTATTGCAAACGGTAGGGCAGCACTCTGTGAATATGGAAGTGGCGGCGCTGATCATGATTCTAGAGCCGGTTTGGACACTATTACTCAGCGTGAGTATGTTGGGTGAAACCGTTGAGATGCAAAAGCTATTGGGTGGAGCGGTGATCATTGCGTCCCTGTTTTGCTACATTAAGTGGTCACGAAAATAAGAAAACCCTCGCCTGTGGCGAGGGTCTATTGAACTAGGGTACTGAGTGGTCGTTGCTGAGTTAGCTCCAAGCTAAATAGCCGCGACCATTTTCTTAAGCAAGCCGATCATCTGTTGCTGCTCATCAGCATCTAATGCGCTCATCAACTCTTTGTTTACGCGAGCGGGTACTGGAATGATATCTTTTTCTAGCTCCTTGCCCTTTTCTGTAAGATAAATTCGGAAAGAGCGACGGCTGTTTGGATCCGCTCTTCGTTCGACAAGATCAAGCTTTTCCAATTTATCTAATGTGCGTGTTGTTGTTGAATTTTCTACTTTTGACTTCGCGGCGATATCACGTTGTGTCAGTCCTTCTTCTTCCCAAAGGCACATCAAGGTCGGCCATAATGCGATGGTCAGTCCATACTTTTTCAATTCTACATCGAAATCTTTGCTCGCCTTATTAGCGACGACATTTACTAACCAACCAAAGCTATTTGGTCTGTCAAATTCTTCTGGCATTGCTTGTTACCTAACTCTTTATGACATAACAACTATTGTCATCGTAACTAATACCGATGCAATTAGCACCAACAATGCTTTGCTATTTGATGAAAAAGCTAATTGAGTGCCACTTTCGAAACTTTCCACTGACGGGCTGTGGTTCTGTTTGCCTGTGATCATGGCTAACACCAGTGGTTTTGAACGTAGCTTGTAAGTCATGATTGCCAATAGGTGCAGAACGACGCAGACCACTAACATACGCGCTGCAATACTGTGCACCACACCTGAAACCTCAAATACGCCATCGGTAAGAACGAGTTCCGAGCCCGGGATCGCATCAAAGAAACCTGCAATAACAAGGCCTGTAATACATTGGATGAACAAGGTGGTGATCATACCGATGACCATCCAAGCACCTAATGGATTATGCCCTGGCTTTGGCTGGATTTTCCCTCGTAAATATTGGAAAGCAGAGCGAGGAGAGCTAACAAATTGTGAGAATCGGCTAGTGTCACTTCCAATGGATCCCCAAACCAATCGCCATAAAATTAGGCTAAACAGTGCGAGCCCAAGATAAACATGTGGGCCATTGCCACTAAAACCTGATGCCGCTAAGCCAATGAATAGTAGTGCTTGTAACCAGTGATACAGTCGAGTTGGTAGATCCCAAATTTTCATAGTTCATTTCCCAGTTGTGATTTACGAAGTGAGATTAATTTACACAACAATAGTTGCGTGCGCAACTATTGTTGTGTAAATTAAATGTATCTCATCGATTCGAATTGAAAGATCAGCCAATCAATCAACCAATAAACAGGAGTGACACTATGAAAAAACTGACTATCGCTTTACTTATCGCAGTGCCAATGAGCACTTTTGCCGCCACTGAAGCGGTCGACAATCGCCAACAAGCTTTTAGCTCAATAGAAAAACTTAATAAGCAAGTGTCTTCAGAATTAGGGAATCGAAATATAGATTGGCAAAAGGTTGAGGGATTAAGTGACAACTTGCTAGAGCATGGACTCATACTCACCAACAGTTTTGCTGTGAGTGATAAGGGCGGTAAAGCGAAAGACGCGGTATGGAGCAAGCCTGAGAAATTTAACCAACTGATGTTACAGATGAATCAAGGTTTTATTGAGTTACAGCAAGCCAGCCTTGAACAGGACAAAAGCAACGCTGAGCGGGGTTTAGACTCGGCCAATAATACATGCCGAGCTTGTCACCGTACTTATCGCTCTCGTTGGTAGGTTTTATTTGAGGTTTTACAAACAGAAAGCCTGTACGGATCGAGTCGTGACAGGCTTGGGGAAATAATTGGTTAGATATAATGGCTTTAAAAAGGCCACAGCTTGGGCTAGATATTTTCACCTAAGCTAAAGTAGGCCAGTACTTCATTTTCGTTGTTATAGGTGAAATCCATTCGCACATTGATACGCTCTTGGCGCATTAAACGATAGCGTAACCCGAGACCAACCATAGTCAGAAGGTCACCATCGTCAAAGCTATGATAAGGGTCGGTTGGATTCAGCCTTTCACCAAATACCTTGCCTACACCCGTTAGACCGACTACCGCAACGTTGTTCAAGAAGTTTATGGACGAGCCGGAAATCGAGTAGCGATATTCCATTTCAAGGTTGGTCATGTGCGAAGCAATGTGATCACCCGCGACGAAACCACGTTGAACATTTCGCCCTTGTCGGCCATAGGTGCTGTATGCACTGCTTGGAGCATTTTCAGCATCCAGTAGATAGCGAGTTACCCAGCGGCTTGCGATGATGTGATTGTCATCGTGCGTTAAGCTGTAGAACAGTCGGTAATCAGAAAAGAGCGAAGAGTAGGCCGCATCTTTGTCATTACCAAGCCACTCGCCATGGTCTTCATAGGTCAGCTCGAATAGAAAGCCATGATAAGGGTAGTAGTAGTGCTCTCGCTCATCCCACAAGAAAGAGAACTTTGCTCCTGTGTCGGCTTGGTACTCTTCACTAAACCCGGTGAGTTTGAGTAAAAGTTTGTCACGCGGTGTATCGGCAAGATAGCGGGCGGTGGAGTAGTCTAAACCCATCCCAAGATAGATGCTGTCGTAGACTTTGAAATAGAAATCACCATCGAACGTGTACTCTTGGTGGTTAGTATCGACCAAATCGACCAAGGTAATGTTGGTACTAGAGAAGCCCATTTCACCGCTAAATCGAATTGAATCCCCTTGCAATAAGAGTTCAGCATTGCCTTTGATGTAATAGCTATCATTCTGCGTATAAGTCAGCGTCGCAGAGAACGTTGATGCGTTCTTTGATTCGCCGTCAGCGTAGAAGTTATAGATAGGAACGACGGAAATGCCTGTATCTACACTTGGATCGTAAAAGGGAATAGCAATGACACGAAATTGGTCATCCAGTTCAGGTTCTTGTGATTCTCGAGTATCAACCTCGAAAGCTGAACTTGAGAAACTGGCAACAGAAGATAAGAGCGCTGTTGTCCACAAAGAGAGTTGAGTCATGGTTAGAGTTACGTCCAATGTAAGTTGATCGCAATGCTGGAGAAGCTTGCAGATCAGGAGCATAACACGTCATTGAGACTGATGAATAGCGAGGATAGGGTTGGTTATATAAATATACCGTATACTAATAAGTACAGTTGATAATATTGATAGTTATAAATGGCGAGACTGAGTCTCACCATTTGCTGCAATTTTCGGTGCGATTTATTCGTTGATCGTGACTTTTGTAATCACAATATCTTCACAAGGTACATCTTCGTGACCCCAGCGAATTGTCGTTGGTTCAGCTGCAATCTTATTTACTACATCCATACCTGCCGATACTTTACCGAATACTGCGTAACCCCAACCTGCGTTCGTAGTCGAGGTGTGATCCAGGAAGTCGTTGTCATCAAGGTTGATAAAGAACTGTGCCGTAGCAGAATGTGGTGCATCAGTACGTGCCATCGCCACAGAACCAATCACGTTCTTTAGGCCACGGTTTGCTTCATTTACGATAGGCGCACGTGTTGGTTTTTCTGTCATGTCGATAGTGTGACCACCACCTTGAATCATGAAACCTTCAATAACACGGTGAAATGTCGTGCCTTCGTAGAAACCGTCTTGGCAGTATTTAAGGAAGTTTTTCGACGTTACTGGTGCTTTTTCAAGGTTCAGTTCAATTTCAATGTCGCCAAAGTTGGTAGTCAGAGTGATCATAAAGGTCCCAATATTTGAGTGCTAAGGGTTTGGAGTACGAGTATTTTCAGTACAACAACATAGTCGATGACTTAATAAAGTGCAGTATATGAAAAATTGCTGCGGATGCCAGTGAACAATAGCGCGAGTCTTTAATTTACATGCGCTCTGAGAGCCGATAGAGACAAAAAAGCCAGTGATGAGTTAACTGGCTTGGAGATGAAACGTGACTTAGAGCGTTAGCAGATAGTTAACGAGCTGGTTGTACTCTTCGTAGCTTTTGATTTGGTCCGGCTTTACGATGTACTTGTTATTGACCAGTACACCAGGAACGCCGGTTAGCGTGCTCGCATCAAATTGCTGATCAAAGCGTTTCTGCATCGAGTTAACCGCAAAGCTGTTGTATGCCGCGTCAAACTTCTTAGCATCGACACCGTTATCAATGAAGACTTGGCGTAGTTCAGCCTCGTCGCGTGGTGTCTTTTGTTTCTCATGGATCTGAGCGAACATAGCAGGAACCATGCTCTCTTCAGCATCCAGCGCAATCATTGTTGCGTAAGCTTTGGCCATCGGCACAGCCATATTGTTACCCATAAAAGCGACGTGAACTTTTTGGAAGTTTGCTGTTTCCGGTAGGTCTTCTTTTAGGTACTTAATTACCCCTTCGAATTTGTAACAGTGTGGGCAGTAGAAAGAGAAAAATTCAGTCACAACTGGCTTTTCTGCTTTTGCTACATCAAGGATCTTGTAGTGAGTGCCTTCTTCAAACTGAGCGGCGTTGATTGAAGCGCTCATAATTAGAGCAGCAAAAAGGCTAAATAGTTTTTTCATGTGTTTATTTCCTAAATTTGGATGTCGTTAAGCACAGCAAAACTGCTGTTTTTGGGTGGCATGGATTGCCAATTTGGGACAAACGATTAAGAAATAGGGGGGCGATAAGGTGCTTGAGGCGCAATAATCGCTTTGTGTGAAGGCTCTGTTTCAATGAGAGCCAAAGAGGCAATTTGAGTATCGAAGGACTCAGACACAATCAATGGTGGCATTTTCAACAAGCAGACTGAGCCACAACAATGATGTTCAATGTTAGCTTGGCCGATTGGCTGTGAATGCGAGATACTGTTTGACGGCGTTGATAGATGTTGAGATGCCACGATATTGTTACCCGCAATGCTATCCACACTGATGGTGGCCATTAACATCGCAAGCAGCATAAAAACGTGTACCCAAATTTTGCTTATCAACTTTGGCATGAAATAGTGGTCTTTGTATCTGAACAACGGCTGAAATAAATCAGATTTTGCAACTGGCAAACCGCTCAGCCACAAAACGAGCAAATCATACCTCACTCGTTTATCTATCTCTAATTAAAACGCAGCAAAACTTAGCAGGGCTCAACTTTTATTTGGCCTGGTACTGTTTGAGAAACATCTCAACCGTTGAGTTCACGATGATGTGTTTGTGCTGTGTGTCGGGAGAAGGGGCATGACCAATGATCTGCGGCCAAAAAGCGAACGACTTAATGAGTGCGATGAATTGAGTTGAAGCAAACAGAGGGTCGAGCTCGACTAAGCGACCATCGGCCTGCGCAGCTTTTATCCAAGTCATCAGCCCACTCTCTGCTTGAGAGTATTTCTCCATTGCTTGGCTCGCAAGTTCCGCATTATGGAAGTACTCAGAGAAAAGCACGCGTGATAAATCGATAAAACCTTCAGACTCTAACAGCTCTAGTTCTTGATTCGCGATTGATGCGAGCTGTTGTTCAAGAGGCAGTTCAGCTTGATAAGGGAAGTGCGTGGCGGCGAGCGTTTTACTCCAAATACTGTCTAGTATCTCCTCGAGAAGTAGTTCTTTACTGGCAAAGTGATTGTAGACGGTGCGTTTAGACACTTCAGCTCGGCTCGATATTTTGTCCATGCTGGTGGCCTTATAACCGTGCTCAGTAAATTCTGCGATAGCAGCGGCTACGATCGATTCTCGTTTTCTTTGGCTCAGTGTTTTCTTTACAGTCATTTGGGTACTACTCAATATGTCGCGGTTAGCATTGCATACGTTAATTTTACACCACGAAGTTTACTTTTAGAACTCCCACTATGGTTTTGGTAATTGGAGTGTTAGCAACTGAATCGCTATGCAATGTAACGTGGGTGTCATAGAATCAAGACGTATTCGAATTTTATTGATATCAACGGAAGAGAATAAACAATCAATGAGTAGTATTTTAGAGTGTATTCGTACAGTTGGACGAGGGGAAAGAGGGCGCAAGCCTTTATCGTTCGAACAAGCCTACCGCATCATGGATGAGTATTTAAGCGGACAGGTCGGTGACGACCAGATGGCTATGCTACTGATGTTAATTCGTGTGCAGAACGAAACCAATGAAGAAATTGCTGGCTTTGTTAAAGCGTTTCAATCTCGAGTGCCCGATTTAGGGGCAGATATTGATTGGCCGTGTTATGCCGGTAAGCGCAATGAAAGCGCTAGTGGTAAGCCTTGGAACTTGCTGGCGGCTAAGATCTTGGCGGATAACGGCTACAAGGTATTAATGCACGGTTACATGGACAAGCCGAGCGGTAGAACGCACGTAGAAAGCCATTTGCAAGATGTCGGTGTGCAATGTGCTGATAACCCTGAACATGCTAAGTCGATCCTTGAGCAAGATGGCATTGCTTATTTGCCGTTGGCTAATTTTGCTCCTGAAGCGCAAACCATGATTGGTTGGAAGCATCGTTATGGATTGAGAACGCCGATCAATACGGTGGTTCGAGCACTGAACCCTGGTGGTGGCCGTTTAGGCTTACGTGGTAGCTTCCACCCTGGCTTCCCACAGCTTCATGCTGAAGTTGAGCATGTGATTGGCAACAAATCTCATTCGGTTATCTCTTTCAAAGGAATGAACGGTGAGTCGGAATACAATCCTAAAGTGAGTCAAACGGTATGGATGAGCTCTCCTGATAAAGTTGAGTCTTTCTATTGGGAAGAGATGATGAACTCAGATTTGCCACTGCCGAGTGAATGTGTACTCGGGACGCCGGCTGAAGAGATGACTTTGATGGCGAACACAGTGGTCGATAGTATGACAGCAATTTTGTTTGCGGAAACGCATGACAAAACTGAGGCCTACCAAAAAGCCGTACGCCTATGGCATGAGTACTGTGCGCGTTAGTTGAAATACTATAGAGCTTGTAAGAGAAGGTCAGCGATTGCTGGCCTTTTTTTGTATCGGGTGTTTCGGTTAAATGCTCAGGACAGAACGACTACTTAACTCGCATCAGCCGGTGCATTTTGTCTTCGAATTGAATCTCGATAACTTGCGATATCTTCATTTTATCAACACGATCGAGCATCTTGGTTTGATAGTCGCGTTTTTTCATCCACTCTAGTGGCTCTTTAAAGCCATCCTCATTGATGACAAATGATTGGTCAGTAATTGAATCTTCAAAGATATGAACCACCCAAATACGGGACTGAAAATCCAGCAATGTGCTGAAGTAAGTTTTGATCTTGGAGATGGCGGTGGATAAAGACATACGAGACCGAATAAAGAGGGGAACGTGTTGTTTATCAAGTATACCGTTTGTTGCTAAAGCTTGTCAGTCTGAATTCGGCAACCACTCGAACATGGCTGCCGTATCGCGAAGGGGTAGTGTGTGAGTTGTTACTTGAGGAACATGCCGAAATCGATTTCTTGCTCTTTCTGGTATTTGACGAGCTTCACTCTCAAGTTGTGTTGCGCCGCCATATCAATCGCTAAGCTCGACATGCTTTTTATCTCTTGTACACAGCGAGAAATGAGTGGCTTCTGTTGGTTATCAACCGTTGCAATCAGTGTGGTTTCTGTACCGTCGTGATGAGTATAAACATACGCGTACATGGTGTTGTCGTGTTGCATAAACGTCCTAAATCGGGCTTTTTTAATTATTAGTGTGATGAAGGTTACAGGGTTTATCTATTCAAGCCACTATGGCTGAGTAAGGTTTAGCAAGAGAAAGTAAGACTTTGTAAGGGCTCTTTTTTTACTTTTTTTGGATGTTTGAAAGTGCGCTCAACCCTTTATCTGCCTTGCTTTTTTGTCTTGTTAGGTTTTGCCTATCAATAAAATTGCTGAAATCCATTTAGTAAAATCAAGATTTTAGACAACAATTAAATGAAAGAAGCAGATAAAAACATGACGCAAAGTATTTAGGGAGAACGCTATGCATTCAATTAAAGTGAAAGATTACATGACGCAGCAGGTTGTGACATTCACTCCTGATATGCCGTTAAGTCTAGCGTTAGACAAAGTGATGAGCAGTCATCACATGGGTGGACCAGTTATTGATGACAATGAACAAGTGATTGGTTTCCTTTCTGAGCAAGATTTATTAGAGAAGCTAGTTAAGGTTAGCTATTTCTGCCAAGACACACATATTGTTGGTGATTGTATGTACCAAGAGGTGCTATCAGTCGCACCAGACTTATCCATTATCGAATTGGCAGATATGATGCAAGTAGGCAAACCGAAAGCTTACCCTGTCATCGACAATCAGAAACTGGTCGGCATTATCACTCGAACCGATGTTTTAAGAGCAATCGGCAAGAACTTAGATGAATGTTTCCAACATCCTGTATAGTAGCGTGTTAAGAACGATTATTTTTCTCAACACCCTGAAATTAAAAAGGCGCACTAGCGCCTTTTTCTTCGTGGAGTTTTTCTAATTAGACCTGTTTGTCGGTCTATAGGTTTAGCCTGTGGTGTTTCAGTTTTTGGAGGTTTCATGTCAAACCAAACTGCAAAGTTTGTAGAAGGTTCAACGATGCGCCACATCTTGGTGATGTCGGGAGCAGGCTCAGTCGGCTTGATGGCATTGTTTGTGGTCGACCTGCTCGATATGCTGTTTATCAGTATGCTAGGTCAGGTTGAACTGGCTGCTGCGGTTGGTTTTGCTGGCACACTCACTTTCTTTTCTACTTCTGTGTCGATTGGTACTTCCATTGCTATGGGGGCGTTGGTTTCAAAAGCGATAGGCTCAAAAAATAGAGACCAAGCTAGAAACCTCAGCACTAGCATTATGCTAACCGCGTTTGTCATTAGCTCAACCGTCACTGCTGTTATGTACGCTTATATCCCAGAGTTATTGGCAGCCATTGGTGCGAAAGGCTTAGCCGCTGAGCGCGCACAAGCGTATTTGCAGATTTTGTTACCGAGTGGCCCGTTTTTAGCGCTTGCGATGGCGGCCGGTGCTGGCCTAAGAGCTGCGGGTGATGCCAAACGCTCTATGTGGGCGACATTATCGGGAGGGATCGTAAATGCGATCTTAGATCCTCTGTTTATTTTTGGCTTTGGTTGGAACATTGAAGGGGCGGCTATCGCCTCTGTGGTGGCGCGTTTTTCGGTTCTGTTCTTCTCACTTTATCCTTTGATTCGCAGTCACGAGCTGGTGGCTCCACCATCATTTGTGCAGTGGCGCATCAATATCCGTCCAATCTTAGCAATCGCAATCCCTGCGATCATTACTAACACCGCGACACCTATCGGCAATGCCATTGTCACGACAGGTATTGCACAATATGGTGAAGACTTCGTTGCGGGTTTTGCGGTGATTGGTCGTTTAACGCCGGTGTGTTTTGCGGTAATTTTTGCCTTGTCTGGCGCGGTAGGGCCAATTATTGGTCAGAACTTTGGTGCCGAGAGAATGGACAGAGTAAAAGAGACGCTCAATAACTCTCTATTTGTAACCACTGTGTACACCATTGTGGTTTGTGTCCTGTTGTACTTCCTCCAAGATCTCGTGATTCATGGCTTTAGTCTGCAAGGGGATGCGGCGATCATTGTTGCTGCTTTCTGTACCTATGTGGCCATTACTTTCATCTTTAACGGTGCACTGTTTGTCGCGAACACTTCGTTCAATAACCTAGGTAAGCCGCTGTATTCCACCGCTCTGAACTTAGGTAAAGCGACACTTGGTACCTTGCCTTTCGTATATTTAGGCTCTCAATGGTATGGCGCGTTAGGCGTTCTTTACGGACAAGCGCTGGGTAATATTCTGTTTGGCTTGTTGGGTGTTTTAGTACTTCGTTACCACATCTCTGAATTGATGCAGGGATCGAATGTCGAGCCAGTTGAAGATGACGTGTCTATCGTAAGTTTGAATACACAGCCTTTCTGTTCTCATGATGCAGTGCTGATTGATGATGTTTCAGCGAACAGAGAAGAGTGTGCCGAACTGAAGCCTCAATAATAGTGACTTACTTGGTCGAGCCTGTTAAATAAATTGTATTAACCGAAAACTTCTTCTTGACCTTGGAGCTAACTCCAAGGTTTATACTTTCGATGAACTTGGGGTTGGTTACTTTAATGACTGAGTAGCCACTCCAAGGGTATTGGAATATTAAGGAGATACATTATGTGCGCAAAACACGCAGCGTGCCGCTCAGTAAAAGTGGACGTTCAACCACAAGCAGCCGCAACAAGCTGCTCTAGCCCTAAAATTTCAAGCATTACTGCAGCTGGTACATCATCAGCATGTTGCAGCTCTTCTTCAACGACAGTCGCGTCATCGGGTGATGGCTGTTGTAGTTCAGACAGTGGAGAAGAAGACAGTCAGTCCTCAACGATAACGAACGATGCCCAATTTTCTAAAAGTTGGTTGGTTTCCGGAATGGACTGTCCAGCTTGTGCCAGAAAGATAGAAAAAGCGATCAGTAATATCGACGATGTAATTCAAGCGAAGGTGCTCTTTGCTACCGAAAAACTGGTTGTGAAATATAACAATGAAAGTCTTGCTGACACCATCGAACAAGTCTCTATCAACACTGGCTTCCCGTTAACGGAAGTGGGTTCTAAGAAAGAAAAGCAACAACCAGAGACATTTTGGCAAGCGCATATCCAACCTAATTTACAGATCATAGCCATAGCCGCTGCGATGCTGTTCGCGGCGTTACTGAAAAGCTCAGCGCCTCAATTAAGTGAAGGTTTATTCATCGCGACCTGTCTACTTGGACTGTATCCGGTCGCTAAGAAAGCCGTTCTGCTCGCTCGCTCGGGAACTCCTTTCGCGATAGAAACCTTAATGAGTGTGGCTGCACTGGGTGCGCTATACCTTGGCGAGACCGCAGAAGCGGCAATGGTATTACTTCTTTTCTTAATTGGTGAACGCTTAGAGGCTTTTGCTTCTTCAAGAGCAAGAAGCGGCGTTCAAGCGCTAATGGCGTTAGTGCCTGAGAATGCGACCAAGATTATTAACGGTGAACGTGTTGAAGTAGCAGTAAGCGAATTGGTACCTGGCGATGTGATTGAAGTGGCTGCGGGTTCTCGTTTGCCAGCAGATGGTCAGTTGATTACCGATGCTGCGAGTTTTGACGAAAGTGCGTTGACTGGCGAGTCTGTGCCTGTGGAGCACACTCAAGGTAATAGCATCATGGCTGGTGCTGTGGTGGTCGATAAAGTGGTACGCATTACGATTACCTCGAAACAAGGTGAGAACGCCATTGACCGTATTCTTCACCTGATTGAAGAGGCGGAATCGCGTAAAGCGCCATTGGAACGTTTCCTTGATAAGTTCAGTCGTTGGTACACACCATTGATGATGGTGGTCGCTTTGCTTGTCATCATCACGCCACCATTATTATTTGCTCAACCGTGGGAAACATGGGTGTACCGTGGTCTAGCACTACTGTTAATTGCGTGCCCTTGTGCCCTTGTTATTTCAACACCTGCGGCGATCACTTCTGGTTTGGCTGCAGCAGCAAAACGCGGCGCGCTAATTAAAGGCGGTGCAGCTCTTGAGCAGCTTGGTAAGATCGAAACCATTGCTTTCGATAAAACAGGCACACTGACTGAAGGTAAGCCTCAGGTGACTGATATTGAGCCACTAGCAGGTTGGCAGAAAGATGCGATGCTTCGTGTGGTTGGCGCTATTGAAGTTGGCTCTACTCACCCATTAGCAAAATCGCTGGTGGCGAAAGTTGAAGAATTAGGCATTGATATTCCAGAGTCTCACAACAAGAAAGCGCTGATTGGTAGTGGCGTGGAAGGTGACGTCGATGGTGTGAAATATCGAGTGCTTGCGCCATCTAAACTTGATTTCGCTTTGGATGCACAGGTATCTAAGCAAATCGAATCGCTAGAAGATGAGGGTAAAACCGTTGTAGTTGCATTAGAGGTTAAAGATTCTGAGCAAGCTGCCAATGCGATTGGCTTGATTGCATGGCAAGACACATTACGCAGTGATGCGAAGTTAGCGATTGAGCGCCTTAATGGTCTCGGAATTCAATCCATTATGCTGACAGGGGACAACCCGCGCAGTGCTGCAGCGATCAGTGGCAAAGTTGGCATGCAGTACAAAGCGAGCCTGCTTCCAAGTGATAAGGTGTCTTATGTACAAGAGTTGTCTCAACAATCGCATGTAGCCATGGTTGGAGATGGCATTAACGACGCGCCCGCGATGAAAACCGCGCATGTGGGTATCGCAATGGGTGGGGGCACAGACGTTGCTCTGGAAACCGCTGATTCAGCACTGACTCATAACCGTCTAACTGAATTACCAGCAATGATTGAGCTGTCGCAAGCGACCATCAATAATATCCGTCAAAACGTCGCTCTGGCTCTTGGCTTGAAAGGTGTGTTCTTAGTGACGAGTTTGTTTGGTATTACGGGGTTATGGGTAGCAGTTCTGGCGGACAGCGGTGCAACAGCACTGGTGACATTGAACGCATTGCGCCTACTACGATTCAAGTCTAAATCTGATTAAATCTAACGCTCTTATACAAAATTGCCTACTATATAAACGCCTTTAACGGTAATACGTTAAAGGCGTTTTTTGTCTCATTAGTATGCAACACAGGTGCTTATATTGCTTGTTTTTGTGATGCCAATCGGTTTTTCGTGAAACTTGAAATCTTGTTGCGATCATTCATGTGACGGCTGTCACTTCATTTTATGGTGAGCTTGGTTAGAGTGTGTTCGTACCCCACGAATTTACTATGAGCTTAAATAAGGGTAAAAAGCCCAATAAGCCAAAAGGAGCGAACTATGTCTCAAGCTGTTTTCCATTTAGGTGTTACTGAAGCAGATCTTAACGGTGCTACTCTTGCGATCATTCCAGGTGATCCTGCTCGTGTACAAAAAATTGCAGAAGAGATGGAGAACCCAGTATTTCTTGCTAGCCATCGTGAATACACACTTTACCGCGCAGAACTAGACGGTAAGCCAGTGGTTGTATGTTCAACAGGTATCGGTGGTCCATCTACCTCTATCGCTGTAGAAGAGCTAGCTCAATTGGGTGTTCGCACTTTCCTACGTGTTGGTACTACTGGTGCTATCCAACCTCACGTAAATGTGGGTGACATGATTGTTTCTACTGGTTCTGTTCGTCTAGACGGCGCTAGCCTACACTTTGCTCCAATGGAGTTCCCAGCAGTTGCTGACTTCGAAGTGGCAACAGCAATGAAAGCGGCAGTTGAAGAATCAGGTGCAGCCGTTCACATGGGCGTAACCGCTTCAAGTGATACGTTCTACCCAGGTCAAGAGCGTTACGACACGTTCTCAGGTCGCGTAGTTAAGCGTTTCCAAGGTTCTATGCAAGAGTGGCAAGACATGGGCGTTCTAAACTTCGAAATGGAATCTGCAACGCTGCTAACTATGTGTGCAAGTTCTGGTCTGAAAGCGGGTTGTGTTGCTGGTGTAATCATCAACCGTACTCAAAAAGAGACGCCTGATCACGATACACTAAAAGTAACAGAAGCACGCTCAATCAAAGTGGTTGTAGAAGCTGCTCGTAAAATGCTTTAAGTAGCAAAAGTGCTTTAAGTCTTAATCTGACAGCAAATTTTGTAAATGGCCGCATCGATTGATGCGGCCATTTTTTATTTACTCGTTAAGTGACAGAGAGAAAACAGATAAGAAAAAGGCGAGTCACTAAATAGCGACTCGCCTTTGTTATATCTGTTTAAGAGAAGCTTGCTCTTAAATGTTTCTTTTTAGCACTCTTGGTCTTCGTTACCGCCAGCAGCCGTAAACCAAGCAGTTAGGTGCGTTTTAAGATCTTTCAATTCATCTGGGCCGATCAGAGCAAGGCCAAGATCTTCTGCGCGTGTTATGTCGTTATGACGAAGAGGGCGGAAGCTCACTAGCATTGCACGAGCTTGTAGGCCACCCAGAAGGTCTCTTAGTGACTCCAGTTTGTATAACGTGTCATCACCGTCATCACGCATGCCTTTTGTCTTACATTCGATGATGTGCAGTTTATTGTTCACCACAGATGCCACATCTAGCTCATTTCGAACTTCACGCTCGCCGAGCTGGCGGTATACCTGAACATTCAAAGAGCGGTCTTGAATGGTTGGCATGTCGTCTTGGATCTGTTTGACGGTGCTGTGAACCAGAGTTTCAAGCCATTCACCATTTGAGAAGCGTCGTGCGTCTTCATTAGCGAAAGTTAAAATACCATTGTCGTAAGTGGCGATCTTAGCTTCAACTAAATCACTCAATAGCATGTTTAGTTCACGATAGCCTTGCTGTTTTTCGGATAACTCAACATCCAGCTTCTGCTCTTTACGACAAGTGGTTGCAAGGTAGTTCAGTGTCGCTAGGCCAGGACCTAATTCAAGTGCGTTACTTGCCCAACGTTCACCTAGCTCATAAAGCTTTTGGTCTAGTTGCGGAGGCAATTGCACGTCGCTGAATTCACCACGAGCGCCAAATACCGTCAGGTAGTCGTCGATAGTGATGCGGTCTTGAACTTGGGCGTCTTCTTTGCCATTCGGGTACAGCCAGCATAGTTTGTCACTATTTGGTTCTACAACGAAAATAGGCCAGTGGTAAGTTCGGAACACTTCGTAGACTGAAAGTAGACGGTGACGTAGACCACAACTTGCGTTGAGTTTCACTTCTTGTCCACGTGCTTTTAAATCTTCAGCGAGGTTTTGAATGGATTCTTTAATCACGGACGTGTTTACGATCGTAGGAATTTCAAAAAACTCGCTGGTAATGTCGCGCTTTTGCAAAACGCTGTCTAAGCGTTGATACATATCGACTTGATTTTTGTCGCCGATGAACACGATGTGCGTGCTGACCGTACGGTTATCAAGCAGTGGGGTAAGCAAGCGAATGGGGTCTTGATCGATAATGCCAACATGAACAGCCATATAAATTCCTTAATAGCGGCTCGCTCATAAAGGTGAAAGAAAAAACGGGAAGCAGCAAGCCTTAATAACCATATAATGACAAAGCTCATAAAAAACAAGGGCAACTCTTGATAAAAGTTGCCCTTGTTCAAATAGTTACCACTATTGGGTAAGAAGTCCCAACAATCTCACCAAATATCTATGGTTTCATCATTTATCTATAGCTTAAATTGATGAACCAAATCCCCTTGTTGATTTGCGAGAATCGTTAGGTTTTGGCTCGCTTCAGCTATTGATGACATCGCTTGGTAACTGGCGTCAGCGATGTGGTTAATGTCTTCAATATTACGCGCAATATCACCCGAGGTTTCACTCTGTTCAGCAGCAGCTTGAGAGATGTGAGTACTCATATGGCTGATTTCTAGAATCAAGGCTTGAATCTCTTCCATTGCACTATTGGCATTCGATGCTTGTTGTACCGACATGTCCATATCACTCATACAGCTTTCGATAACGTTACTTGCAGTTTTCGAGCTGGATTGTAGGTTGCTGATCATGGTTTCGATTTCAGCTGTAGATTGCGTTGTTTTCTGCGCTAACACACGAACCTCATCGGCAACGACTGCAAAACCACGACCTTGCTCACCGGCACGCGCTGCTTCAATTGCTGCATTCAGTGCGAGTAGGTTCGTCTGTTCTGCAATGCCGCGAATTACGTCTAGGATTGAGCCAATTTGGCTACTCATCTGTTGCAGTTCACCCACCGCACTTACCGACTCGGTTAGGCGAGTTTCCAGTTGGTTGATGGTGCTGATGTTGGTGTTCATGATCTGACGACCCGATTCAGAAGCCGTCTCGACTTGTTGAACCATAGTCAAAGAGCTTTGTGCACTATTCGCCACTTCTTGTACAGAGTGTGACATCTCTGTCATCGCTGTTGCAACAGTCGCAGTTTGCTCACGTTGGTTGTTGAGTTGAGCCTGAGTTTCTGAAGAGGTCTTCTGGTTGACGCTTGCTGTTTTGGTTAGGTCATCTGACGCATCGTTAAGCTTTACAAGAATATTGTGTAGGTTATCGGCTAAGGTGTTGATGTGACCACTCACGCGGCTGAATTCGTTGTTGTAACGAATGTCGATGCGCTGTGTCATGTCACCTTCTGTCAGGCCTTCTAGTGTTTTAAGGATGCGCGTTAGTGGCTCTCTTACACTGTGAGCAATGTGGTAGCCAATCGCTGCCGCAAATAGTGTTACAACCACACCGATGGCAATCGCATTGAATAGGCCTTTGTCGTAAATGCTGCTCGCGTCTGCCAATGAAGAGTTGAGTTGTTCTTCGGCTGTCACGTTGAATGAGTCTAACACGGCCATCGCTTGGTCTACTTCAACCGCTAGATTGGCGATGTTTACATACAGGGCTTGCTTCGCTTGTAGGTAGTTGTTGTGCTTATCAAGAACACCGCCTTTTTGGCCTACGTCTTTGGTGAATTTCTGAACCGATTCATCGAATACATTCTTAAGAGCAGGTAGCTGTGTTGCCAAACCACGGTAGGCGTAGTTTAGGTGAGTAACGGCTTTCTTGTTTTGGTTTACGGCTTTTTGTACGAATGCCACATCTGAGCTCGCGAGTGCGTCTGATGTGATCACTTCTGCATCTTGCAGTTTGATGAAGTAGCTTTTCGCCATGACTTTCACAGAGATGCTCTTCTGATCGGCAACGTACTCTTTCATGCCAACGGTCAATTCTGAGTGTAGGCGTTGGAAATCACGTGATGCTTTTTGTACTTGCTCTTGCGCTTCAAACATCGCGACGTAGTTGTTCATCGCTTCATCTGCTTCAGCAAAGTAGCGTTCTTCCATGGCTCTTAGCTGAGTAATGCGTTCGATGAGTGAGGTGTTGTTTTGGCTTGCCGCTTCTAGATTACCAAGGACTTCTGAAAAAGCGTTTTGTGATGCAGCAAACTCTGTGCGCATTGCAGACATGCGTTCAGTGTTTTGTGTGGTTAAGAAATCTTTGAATGACTTATCTGCCGAAAGCAATTGGACACTTGTTTGATTGGAAAGCGCAACAAGCGGTAAAGAGGTTTCTGAGACACTCTCAAAATTGCTGTGTATCTGATTCATGCTGTTCATCATGATGGTTATCGTGACTGCGAACATGATGATGATCAGTGCGAAACCAGCGTACATACGCTTGATCACAGATCCCTTCATGGCTTTCTCCCTAAATAAAATGCAGACCTAATGTCAGGTCAAAGTAAAACTAACAAAATTGTCAGCATTCTATTGAGCTCCGCTTACGCATTTTATGACGCACACAGCAAAAATAACCCTCAGTTATAATCAACATGCCATTCTTGAGAGCTTAGGCTAGTTTTCTTTGATTTGAACGGTGTTTTTTATTAAGCTTTAAAGCAGGTTTATTGTGGTTTGTAGCGGCATAGCGCATACTCAAAGCACTAAAAAGTAAATGTTTTATCGGAGAAAAACATGGCTGAAGAAACCATCTTTAGTAAGATTATTAACAAAGAAATTCCAGCAGATCTGCTATACCAAGACGATTTAGTGACAGCGTTTCGTGACATCAACCCACGTGCGCCTAGCCACATCCTAATTATCCCTAATAAGCTTATTCCAACGACCAACGATGTTGAAGTGGAAGACGAAGCAATGATGGGGCGCATGTTTACAGTTGCTCGTAAGCTAGCAAAAGAAGAGGGTATCGCAGAGGATGGTTACCGTCTTATCGTGAACTGTAACTCTCATGGTGGCCAAGAGGTTTACCACATCCACATGCACTTAGTTGGTGGCCGTCCGCTTGGCCCTTTACTGATGAGCTAATCAAAATAAGTTAACGAATTAACAAAATAGTCAATGAACGAACTGGAAAGTTAATGAGTTAATTAACACAAACAACAAGTTGGAAAATTTGTTGTTTGTATGCCAACTTTAATTGTTATCTGTTGTCTGAATATCGGCTTTGCTTAGACAGAGCCCGATGAAGCAAGCATTTACTTGCTTGAGATCCTTTTTACAGCACGTTTCGTTTTGATAAATGAGACTAGAGCCTGTTGAGCTTTCGAGCTGATTTAACCACGAAAGGTTAGCAGACCATAATAAAGTTGGCATTTTAAACATGCACGGAGACGATAAGTGAAGCAACAGTTTAGATTCGCTTCCATTGCCCTACTATCGGCGCTGACCGCGGGATGCGCGAGTATGTCTGCAGGTAACCTGTTCAGTCATTACAGCGCACAAAATAAAAGTATCTACCAAGCTGTTAAATCTGGAGATTATTCAGAGGCTCAACAAGAGTTACCAGATTACGCAGCAGGCGATATTCTCGATAATTTTGAGAGAGGCAGAATCAATCTGTTGGATCAAAAGTACCCAGAGAGTAAGTCTTCGTTTGAAGCGGCGGATCAGGCTGTTACCGAGCAGCAGAGAAAAGCCGTCATCTCAATTTCAGACAGTGCAACCAGTGTGGGAGCATTGGCTGTGAATGACAACATTACCGAGTATGTGCCGCCGGATTACGAGTTAGGCTTTCTTCACCTTTATCTCGGCTTAAACTATTTAAAGAAAAACGATTTAGAAGGTGCGGTGATCGAAATGCGTCGCGCCAATCAAGTTCAAGAGCAAGCGAAAAAGCAGCGTGAGGCCGAGCTAGAAAGAGCCGCCAACGATGCGAAGAAGCAGGGGCTGTCTGCCAATGTCGGCAGTATTCTCGCGAATTACCCAGATGCGGGTAAAAAGCTGCAGTCAGTGCAAAACGCTTATCTGATGTTTTTATCGGGTCTGCTTTATGAAGCTTCAAACGACCTTAACAGTGCTTATGTTGATTATCGACGCGCATTGGCGGTGATGCCTGATAACCAAGAGATTATCGACAGAACCATGGCAACGGCCGCACGCTTAGGTATGCGACAGGATTTGGTCACACTTGAGAAGCGTTACAAGCAGTCGTCTAAGCTAAGTAGCGGTCAAGGGCGCGTGATTGTTCTTCAAGAGCAGAGTGCTGTTCAAGCAATGGACAGTTGGCGACTAGATTTACCTGTTTATGACAGTCGCGATCAGGGAGCAATATACTCTCTTGCGCTGCCATATTACCCAAGTCAGAACGTAGAGCGTTTTTCTCCGTTACGAATCAGTGGGCAGCCGCTGCAGGAGCATTTGATTACCGACGTAAACGCTATGGCTCAAAACGATCTCTCTGAGCGTATGACGAGCATTGTTATTCGCCAAGCACTGCGTGTGGTCGCAAAAGACCGCATTCGTAAAGAGGCAACCAAGGGTGATGACGTTGGCAACATTTTGTTCAATGTGTGGAACACGCTGACAGAGCAACCAGACACTCGCAGTTGGCAATCATTACCAGCTGAGATTAAGAGCAGTACGTTTGTAGCAAACAGCGGCCAATATACCTTGGAAGCGGGTGCTAAAACCTACGATTTTGATATTCGAGAAGGGCAGACCACTTTGGTATGGATTTCTCGACAAGGAAACAACGCAACAATGTGGCATAAACAGCTAGGGAGGCTGTAATGAAAAAGTGGTTAGTGAGCTTAGCAGCGGTTATGGCTCTGGCTGGTTGTGCTGATAATACAGCTGGCGTAAGGGTTGATAGTCTGACTCAGAACGTATTCTTTGGCGACAATGTATTGGGCAGCCGTTTACAAGTTGAAGATATCCGTACCGATCAGATTGATGGCCACACTCGAGGTATTGTCCGCTTAAACAGTAACTATAAAGGTGACCAACACATCCTTTATCGTTTCTATTGGTACGACGATGCTGGACTTGAGGTCAACTTGAAACAAGGACCTTGGAAGCAAGCGATTGTACGTGGCTTTGAAAGCATTTCGTTGTCGGAAGTATCGGTAAACCCGAAAGCAACTCAATTCCGAGTGCAGTTCCGAGAGCAGTAGTAACAGATTCCGTTAGAACTGGCGCGGTTAATATCGACTAGCGCTGAAAAGCGAATTGATTCGCACAGATAAAATTTAAGAGTGTGGGTAACCCCGCTCAATGATAAGTTGAGGAAACATCATGAAAAAGAGTGTCATTGCGCTACTAGGCTTAGCGGTTATTTTAGGCGGTTGTTCGAACAAGGTAAGCTACGGTGATGCACAAGCAGTAGAAACCACGACAATCGATTTCGGTTCAACTGACCTTCAAACTATTGCTGGTGAGATGGTTGATAGCATGATGGCTTCTGGTTCAGTGTCTTACATTACTCGTGATCAGCGTCCAATCGTGTTCGTAGAGCGAATCAAGAACAAAACAAGTGAACACATCGATACTGAGTCAATCACTGACACAATCAGTACTAAGATGCTGAACTCTGGTAAGTTCCGTTTCGTTGATATGGACCGTGTAGAGTCTGTTCGTGACCAACTAAACTTCCAAAACAACGATGAGCTAGTGAACCAAAGCTCTGCGATTCAGTTCGGTAAGATGGTTGGTGCTCAGTACATGCTGTACGGCAACCTATCAAGCATCGTTAAGAAAGCGGGTAGCGACGAAGACGTGTACTACAAAATGACCATGCGTCTGATGGACCTTGAGTCTGGCTTGATCGAGTGGGCTGACGAGACTGAAATCCGTAAGCAGCAATCTAAGAGCCTACTAGGTCTTTAATTTCGCTTAACTGCCAACTATGACACTTACTATTGAAAGTGAATAGCTTGGTCACACGCCAATTCAGTACATGATGTGCTGATATTTGAAGACACTGGCTTTTGGTCAGTGTCTTTTTTGTAGGGAAACGAAGACGTTTATAGGGAATGAGCAATGGCAATTTTTTCTTGGTCTGAGGCGAAGCTTCTTGATACCAGTTTGATTTCGCTTGATGGCTATTTTTCGCAGCCGCCAGTGAAGGCGCAGACACTTACCGGTGGTCTAACTAACCGATGTTGGAAGCTGGTTTCTGCTGATGGCACTGAATACGTGTGGCGTCCGATTACACCGATTACTAACGCCTTCTTTATTTCCCGTCATGAAGAGTACCAAGTGTTGTCTGCCATCGAGCGTCTTGGTATTGGACCAAGCCCTATTGTCGTCAATGAACAAGGCTTATTGGTTGAATGGGTTGCCGGGGATACGCTCTATGAAGGTTTAGATATTGATGACCTATTGAAAACGCTTATCTCTGTGCATTTGGTTAACACCGCACGGTTACCACTTAAGCCGTTCAGCTTTACAGCGCGAGTAGACCATTATTGGCTTCAGCTTGATGCGGTTCATAAGACCGAAGCCTACAGCTCCATTTATAAAGAGTGGCGGACAACACCGAGTATTCCGAGTGTTGAGCTTTCCTTATGTCACTTTGATCTGGGCGGTTACAACCTAGTGAAGAACAGCGGTGGGATTAAAATCATTGATTGGGAATACGCGGCAATTGCTGACCCTAGATTAGATCTAACCTTAACCATTTCAGTCGCAGATGCCCCGGTGCAAGAAACGGTTGAAAAGTATTGTCAGCTGCGCTGCATTCACGATGTTCAGCCTTGGCTGGATGGTGTAGAAGCGTGGTTACCACGAAGTCGAATGATGGCAATGTTGTGGTATTTGCTCGCTCATCAACTGTGGGGAGATGAAAGTTATCTGCGTGAAGCAGAGGCTCTGAGTCACACTTTCTGTAGCTAGGATCACGTTTAGGAAGTGAAAAATATAATTTCGATGGTCTTCCCTTTAAAACCTTGTTTTTCGTGTTAGATTGATCCAAACGTACCAATATTCAATGGGGGAGGTACAATGATTATCTATCTTCACGGCTTCGACTCAACAAGCCCGGGCAATCACGAAAAGATACTGCAGTTGCAATTCATTGATGATGACGTTCGTTTCATCAACTACAGTACTTTGCATCCAAAACACGATATGCAGCACCTGCTAAAAGAGGTGCACAAAGTGATAGAGCAATCAGATGATCCACATCCAATTATTTGTGGTGTTGGCTTAGGTGGTTTTTGGTCTGAGCGTATTGGTTTCTTGTGTGGTATTAAGCAGGTAATTTTCAACCCGAACCTGCAACCTGAGAACAACATGGTAGGCCGAATTGATCGTCCTGAAGAGTACGAAGATATTGCGACTAAGTGTGTTGAACAGTACCGCATGAAAAACAAAGGTCGTTGTCTTGTGGTGCTTTCTCGTGAAGATGAAATTCACGACAATAGCAAAACAGCCGCAGCACTTGAAGATTACTACGATGTAATCTGGGATGAGAAAGAGAGTCACAAGTTCAAAAAAATCTCTCAACATCTCCAAGTGATGAAAGCCTTTAAAAACGCTTAATCATCCCACTATTTTTATAAAAGCAGTACTCATTGAGTGCTGCTTTTTTGTATCTGGATAGCAAAGGTTACTATTGATGATGCTGTCGTAGCGGCTATGTTGACAAGTTTACGCAAACGTTAACTATTTAGCTTCGAATCCTCATTGTGGGTAAGGATTTTAGTTGCGGTCATCTTTTTGCTATATATAATGTTCCAAAGCAAAATATTTTGATAAATATCAAAAAAAATTGAGAGCGAGTGATAAAACTTGCCCATTATTTGTGTACTACCTCTAAGGTTGTCACCTTTTTTATCCATGTGAGTAAGGCGATAAACGGATGTTTGTTGCTTGTAGCCCCTCTAACTACTCGGTGAGCTGTCGTTTTTCTTTTTCGCGGTTATCCAATATGTCACAGCCTTATTTAAAGGCCGAGTAGATACATAGAATTTATCGGTTGGAGTAATCGAGCCGAACCCTATTTATTCATTTTGTAGAGGATTGTCATTGTGACAAAAATTATCGTAGTAGGCGGCGGTGCTGGTGGTTTAGAACTAGCAACTAAGCTAGGCCGCACTTTAGGTCGTAAAAAGCGTGCCCAGATCACTCTGGTAGACCGTAAAGCAAGCCACCTATGGAAGCCATTGCTTCATGAAGTAGCAACTGGTTCTCTAGATGAAGGCGTTGATGCATTAAGCTACCGCGCACACGCAAAAAACCATTACTTCGATTTCCAAATGGGCAGCCTGAACGACATCGATCGTGAGCGTAAAGTGATTGCACTTAGCGAACTGAAAGATGAGCACGGTGAGCTGTTAATGCCAAGCCGCGAGCTTGAATACGATATTCTGGTTATGGCACTAGGTTCAACGTCTAATGATTTCAACACTCCAGGCGTTCGTGATAACTGTATTTTCCTTGATAGCCCAGAACAAGCTCACCGTTTCCGTACTGAAATGAACAACCAGTTCTTAAAGCTGCACGCTAAGAATGGTCAAGGTACGGTAGACATCGCGATTGTTGGTGCGGGTGCTACTGGTGTTGAGCTGTCGGCTGAGCTTCACAACGCTGTGAAAGAGCTTCGTACATACGGTTTTGGTGACCTAGATTCAAGCAAGCTAAACGTAAACCTAGTGGAAGCGGGCGAGCGTATTCTTCCTGCTCTTCCTCCTCGTATTTCAAGCGCTGCGCACTCTGAGCTAACTAAGCTTGGTGTGAACGTTCGTACCAATACTATGGTAACGCAAGCCGATGCTGATGGCCTAACAACGAAAGATGGCGACAAAATCCCTGCTCAAATCATGGTATGGGCAGCAGGTATTAAAGCGCCTGACTTCATGAAAGATATTGGTGGTCTTGAAACTAACCGTATCAACCAACTAGTTGTGAAAAACACGCTGCAAACGACGCTTGATGACAACATCTTTGCTATCGGTGACTTGGCGCAATGTACACAAGCGGATGGTTCTTTTGTTCCACCTCGTGCTCAAGCGGCTCACCAAATGGCAAGCTGCGCATTCAGCAACATCATTGCTAAGCTGAACGGTCGTGACCTGAAAGATTACATCTACAAAGATAAAGGCTCACTAGTATCACTAAGCCGTTTCTCTACGGTAGGTAGCTTGATGGGTAACCTGACTAAAGGTTCGATGATGGTCGAAGGTCGTATTGCTCGCGTGGTTTACATCTCTTTGTACCGCATGCACCAGATGGCGCTTCACGGAATCATCAAGACGTCACTAATGATGTTGGTTGGCCGTATCAACCGTGTTCTACGTCCAAATCTAAAGCTTCACTAATTAGCTAGCTTTTCGAAGAAGAGTTAAGCTTTCAAAATGCTTAACGCTGATAGTAAAAAAGAGCTCTTCGGAGCTCTTTTTTGATCGTGTCAGTTAAGTGGCTGCCTTGTTGATGATGGTTAAGCCACCGGTGGCAGTACTGAGTAAACGACCCCATCTTTTGGTTTACCGTTGAAGATGAATCGATTTTTGGCAATGGTTTCTCGCTCTGCGTCGCACTTCTCTATGAGCTTTTGGCTCGGTAGGTTTTCGGTATCACAGACTATCTCTAAACGCGTTAGTTTGAGCTGCGCAAAGCAAAATTCAAACAGAGCCAACATCGCTTCTTTTGCAATGCCTTTTCTCTGAAATTGGTCGCCAACCCAATACCCTAAACTCGCCATGTTAAAGGTGTGGTAAAGCTCATTGATGGCTACCATGCCGACCAGCTTATCGCTTTTTCGCTCAAAAATACCAAAGCCAAACGCATCGGCTTTCACCCAGTTTAGGCGAGTTGCCAGAATGAATTTCTCTGCCTCTACGATAGAGAACTGATCGTGACACCAATCGACCCAAGGCAGTAAGCTAGGGGAAGACTTGATCAGTTGAGAAAACTCTTGTGCGTCAGAAGGCTCAATAATTCTTAGGCTAAGGTTTTGAGTATTGATCTGGAAGTCGGGGCTCATAGGGCGTACCAATTAAATTTGTAAGTACCTGCTGAAAGTAGCCAGCACTTAATAAAACGCCCTCACAATGGAGGGCGTTTTGAGTGATTAATATGAGTATAGCGAGATCGCGAGTAGAGTAACCAGCTTAGTCGCTATATCACTAGAACCGCTTATTGAGCAACACGACGGACTTGAATCACCATGCCAAGAAGCGGGTGGTCAAGGTAGTGAGTTTCTGTACTACGCATACGACGTTTTTGGTCCATACGGTAGCTCTTAAGGAACTCTTCTACTTGAACGGTCGGTGAAATCTCGGTTAGGTTGCCGACCTGAACATTGCTCTCTGCACCGCTTACTGGAGAATCGAGTTCAATTTGCTGTTCTTGCAGCGTGACTTCACGAACGCTTGGTGCTTTCAAATCTAGAGTGGTTTCAGCGTATAGGTAGTGCTGAACATAGATTTGTAGCTTACCGTCTAGTTCATAAAGCGGTTTGTCGATGGTCTCTTCTTGGAAGCCATCAGCACTTGCGGTAACCGCGCCTTTTTCAGAGCCGTCAGCATTGAACTGTTTAGAGAAGTCTTTACCTGCTTGAATGTGGAAAACAGGTGCTGAGCTCTTGCCTTGATCGCCTTGACGCCAAGCCGTGTGCATCAGAACTTCAAAGCCTGCATGTTTACGTAGCTTATCTTTCTGAGGTGTTAATTTGTATTCCGAGTAAGGAAGCATTTTCACACCTTTGCTTGCTCGGTATTGGGTGTCCTGAAATGAGCCAACGCGCTCAAGTGAAATCTTTGGCTGGGTGTTAGGCCAAGACTCGTTCACCTTCTCTGCATCAACTGCGCGTTTGAAAATGATCACTTCTATATCAAATTGTCTCTGCGCCAAACTTGGCAGTGAGACGAACAATAGTAGCAGTGGGATCAGTCTTTTCATTTTTACTCCGTTTTCCAGCCGCACTACCGGCGGGATAAATTATATGTGCAAGTGGGTTGGGCTTTAAGCTGAAGGCAGCAAGTTCTGTCTGAATTCGCCCAATAAATCACTAACAAATTGAATTCGTTTCCGTCTGTCGACCAATGGTATCGTAAACTTGAACTTAGTTGGTCCTTCCATTGAAAACTTTTGCGGTTGAGATTGCAACAGTTTAACAAGGTAGTTCGGGTTTATGTCAGCATCCGGGTAGAATTCGATAAATCCGCCTTTATCGTGCGCTTCAATTTTCTTCGCTTTGATAGATGCAGCTGCTAACTTAAGATCGGAAACCGATAATAAGTTCTTGGTTGCATCAGGAAGAATACCGAAGCGGTCGATAAGCTCTACTTTCAGCTCCGCAAGTTCCTCGGTGTCACTCACACTCGCAATACGTTTGTATGTTGATAAGCGCGTGTTGATGTCTGGAATGTAGTCATCTGGTAATAGTGCTGGGATGCGCATCTCAATCTCAGTTTGCTCACGTAGCAGATCATCAAGTGACGGCTCTCGACCTTCTTTCAAGGCCTCAACCGCTTGCTCTAGCATCTCCATGTATAGCGTGAAGCCGACAGATTGGATTTGACCACTCTGTTCATCACCCAATAGCTCACCGGCACCACGAATCTCTAAATCATGTGTTGCGAGAGTGAAGCCTGCGCCCAAGTCTTCCAGAGAGGCAATCGCGTCTAAGCGTTTAATTGCGTCTTTGGTCATCGCCTTCGGATGTGGTGTCAGCAGGTACGCATAAGCTTGGTGGTGAGAACGACCCACACGACCACGCAGTTGGTGAAGCTGCGCTAGACCAAGGTTGTCGGCTCGGTCCATCAAGATGGTATTGGCTGTCGGAACATCGATACCGGTTTCGATGATGGTTGTACACACCAATAAGTTAAAGCGTTGGTGGTAGAAGTCGTTCATGATGCGTTCTAGTTCGCGCTCTCGCATTTGACCGTGAGCGACGGTTACACGCGCTTCTGGAATCAGCTTTTGCAATGATTCTGCGGTTTTCTCAATCGTATCGACTTGATTGTGCAGGAAGTAAACCTGACCACCACGCATGATTTCACGAAGTACTGCTTCTCTCACTACGGCATCGTCACTTTGACGAACAAAGGTTTTGATAGCCAAGCGTCGTGCTGGTGGCGTTGCAATGATCGATAGATCACGCATCCCACTCATCGCCATGTTGAGCGTTCTTGGGATTGGCGTTGCAGTCAGCGTTAGGATGTCGACATCGGCACGCATCGCTTTTACTTTCTCTTTCTGGCGGACACCAAAGCGATGTTCTTCATCGACGATCAGTAAGCCAAGGTCTTTGAATTTGATATCACTAGAGAGCAGTTTGTGAGTACCGACTAGGATATCCACCTTACCGTCCGCGACATCTTGCATGATCGCTTTTTGCTCTTTCGCGGACTTGAATCGAGACAGTACTTCAACACGAATCGGTAAATTCGCGAAACGGTCTCGAAAGTTTTCGAAGTGTTGCTGAGCAAGTAGGGTAGTAGGAACTAACACCGCCACTTGTTTGCTGTTATCCGTACACACGAATGCCGCGCGCATTGCGACTTCTGTTTTACCAAAACCAACATCACCACACACTAAGCGGTCCATGGCTTTTGCTTGGCACATGTCAGACATCACCGCATTGATTGCCATCGCTTGGTCATCAGTTTCTTCAAATGGGAAGCCAGATTTGAAGGTTGCGTATTGCCCGCGATCTAAAACAAATTTATAGCCAGGTTTAAGTTCGCGCTTGGCGTAAACATCCAGCAGCTCTGCAGCAACGTCACGTACTTTTTCAGCGGCACGCTTACGCGCTTTTTGCCACGCCTCACCACCTAGTTTGTGTAGCGGTGCAGACTCCTCAGCACCGCCAGAGTAACGTCCAATAAGGTTCAAAGACGCAACGGGTACGTACAGCTTGGCGTCGTTTTGGTACTCAAGCGTCACGTATTCGGTTTTCATTCCACCGGCTTCGAGGGTTTGCAAGCCGATGTAGCGACCAATACCGTGGTCAATGTGCACAACAGGTTGACCTGGTTTTAGCTCCGCAAGGTGGCGGATAACGGTGTCGCTATTAACGCTTTTCTTATCTTTCTTACGACGTTGAACAACGCGGTCGCCAAGCAAGTCGCTTTCACAGATAAGCGCGATGTTCTTCTCTTCGTGAACAAAACCGTGCTCAGCTGAACCTAGGATCAGGCTGAACTTGTCTTTGGCCTTAACGGCTGCATTGAGGTTTTCAACTTCGTTTGGTCGTACTTTTATACCGCGAAGTAGTTCGCTCAATGCTTCACGGCGACCCTCTGACTCAACCGAAAAAACAACTTTGCCATCGAAGGCTTCAGTGAATTTTCTCAGGTTAGCCAAAGGCTCTTTGTTTTGGTGCTGAACGCTGAGATCAGGCAGTGACGTAACCGGAAGGTTGATGCGTCCAGCTTTCTCTTCAATAGGTTCTAAGCTCAGGTTGACTTGTGACTTTTGCTTGAAGTGTGCGAACAGTTCGTCTTTTTTCAGCCAAAGCTGTTCTGGCGCTAATAGAGGACGTAATGGATCGACCCCACGTTGGTCGTATCGATGAGCGACATCAGCAAGGAAAGAATCAACAGCGGTTTCTACATCACCAAGAACCAAGAGTTGCGTTTCATCGGCAACATAGTCAAACAGTGTTTCTGTATGATCGAAGAATAGAGGTTGCCAGTACTCAATACCAGCGGGCCATGTCCCTTTAGATACCTGCATGTAAACCGATTCTGGTTCACGGCGGGCATCAAACTGTTGGCGCCAACGAATACGGAAATCTTCGATCGCTGTTTCCGAGGTTGGAAACTCGTGAGCTGGTAAGAGTCGAATTTCAGAGATGTCTTCAATAGAACGTTGGTTCTCTGGATCGAAGGTTCGGATGGTGTCGATCTCATCATCGAAGAAGTCGATACGGTAAGGGTCTTTGCTGCCCATCGGGAACAGGTCAAGAATAGAGCCACGGCTCGCGTACTCACCTGGGCCAAATACTTGATCAACGTAACGATAGCCAGACTTTTCAAGCTGCAAACGCAGTTTCTCTAGTGAGTAAAGATCACCAGTTTTCACCATTAGAGTGTGCTGTAGCAAGAAGTCACGCGGTGATTGGCGCTGAAGTAGGGTGCTAATCGGTACGATCGTGATGCCGTCTTTTAATGTCGGCAAGGCATAAAGACGCGCGATACGATCTGATATGATCTCTTGGTGTGGTGAGAAACTGTCGTAAGGCAGGGTTTCCCAGTCTGGGAATAGCGCTACTTCGCTCGCCGTAAACTGTTCAATTTCAGATTGCAGCTTGAGTGCGATTTGTGGATCTGGCACAGCAAGTACAGTATGACTGCTGTGTTGCTCTGCGAGTTTAGCAATGGCCAGAGCGAGAGACGAACCCACTAGGTTACCAATGTGCTTTTTGTCACCAGCTCCTTTGAGGGTAGGTAGGGTAAAAATAGATTGTTTGGTCATGTTAATTTACTTGTTATCTCGGTCTAGAGAGCGTTGACGCAAAAGTTTCTGTTGTTGATGAAGTGCCGCTTTGATCAGCAGGTCTTGGTCAGTATCGCGAAGATGAGCGTATTTGAAGTTAATTTCGAAACCTGAATCTTTAGGTTGGCTTGCAAACACTTCCGCGTAGCAGTAAATCGCTGCGGCAGGGTGTTCCAAGAATAGCTTAGCTTTTACTAAGCGACCCGGTTCGATGTCTGTCTTCGAAAAGCAGGAAAATTGGCTCGCACCGAAGGAGTAAGTGTGAGTTCGAAACTTCTCATCATCTTGCTGCGATAACATAAAGCTCAACAGCAGGTTTAATTTAGAGTTCTGTGCATCCAATAAACTGGTGACATTCTTCAAGTCGCTGTTTTTCAGTTCAGCGCGAGCACTGTCGGCTAAAAGGTCCAACTGACTAAATTCACTCGCCACAACAAAAGGGGCAGGGATCTCGGATTCGAACTGAATTTGAGAGGGTAAAGTGAAGTTACTTTCCATCGGTTCTATATTAGCGGTAAGACTGTGGTGAACAGTGAAAAACTCTTGTTCTGTCATGCGTTAGTTCCTTGAAGTGATCTATTGATTATCGCTATGTGGCGTCAGTAATCAAGGTCAGTTAATTGAAAGTATCAAATAGTTGTTTGAAATTTGGTGTTTTGACAGGGTTCTGTTTTTCAGGCCTAACTAATTGAGTTAATTCACTCTATATTTTCAATTAACCCCTACAAAGTAACAGCAATACCCGTTACATTAACCCGCATCCCTTTTTGATGGTTCAAAGTATGTTTCATCCTATTTCAATGTTTGTTGGCCTGCGTTATTTGAAAGGCCGTTCAGGTGATCGCTTTAGCCGTTTTGTTTCTTATATGTCGACAGCGGGTATCACCATTGGTGTGCTGTCTTTGATTACTGTTTTGTCGGTAATGAATGGATTCGAAGCGCAATTAAAAGACCGAATTCTCGGCGTTCTTCCTCAGGCAGTGGTTTATGAGCAAGGTGGTAAGACGCTACTCTCTGAACAGGCTCCGGATTTTGCTAAGCAAATTTCGCTTAATGGTCATGTTGAACCGATTGTTCGCAGTGAGGCGGTGATTCAGAGCCCAGCTCAGCTGTCTGCTGGCCTTTTAATTGGCATCCAACCCAATTCTGATGATCCACTTCAAGACCACCTCATTGCGGGTAGACTGTCTTCACTAAAAGCTGGGCAATATCAGCTGTTCCTTGGTCATACACTGGCGAGAAACCTAAAGGTATCGATGGGCGACAAGGTTCGTCTAATGGTGACTAGCGCAAGCCAATACACACCACTTGGCCGTATTCCTAGCCAACGTAATTTCACCGTAGCCGGTATCTTTAATACGGGCTCGGACATTGATGCTCAACTTATGGTGACGGATATCCAAGATGCAGGGCGTTTGATGCGCTACAAGTCGGACACTATTTCAGGTTGGCGACTGTTTTTTGAAGACCCATTTGAAGTCGCAGAGCTATCGAGTCAACCCTTACCAGATGGATGGTTATGGAGCGATTGGCGTGACCAACGTGGCGAGCTGTTCCAAGCAGTTCGTATGGAGAAAAACATGATGGGCCTAATGCTTGGGCTGATCATCGGGGTTGCCGCATTTAATATTATCTCTGCGCTGATTATGGTGGTGATGGAGAAGCAATCTGAGGTCGCGATACTTAAAACCCAAGGCATGACCGATGGTCAAGTGATGGGCATCTTTATGGTTCAAGGTGCAAGTAGTGGCGTTATTGGCGCACTATCCGGCGGCGCATTAGGCGTTGTTCTGGCAATGAACCTTAACCCGATTTTAGAAGCGATGGGTGTTGCTCTATTCTCGTTTGGTGGTCAGTTACCTATTTTGATTAACCCAATTCAAATCGCCGTTGTGGTGGTGCTTGCTATTGCACTTAGCTTGATTGCTACTATTTTCCCTTCTTACCGTGCATCTTCTGTGAAACCTGCTGAGGCCCTTCGTTATGAGTAATTTTCTTCAATGTAATGATATCCGTAAAACGTACCGTGAAGGCTCGTTGGATACTGAGGTCCTTAAAGGGGTGAGCTTTGAGATCGAAAAAGGTGAATTGGTTTCTATCATAGGTACTTCTGGTTCAGGTAAGAGTACGTTACTGCATATTTTAGGAGCGCTTGATGATGCTTCTGCGGGGAGCGTGAGCTTTCTTGGTCAAGACTTAGCTAAACTGAGCTCGAACAAGCAGGCTAAGCTTCGCAACCAGCACCTTGGTTTTGTTTATCAATTCCACCATCTACTGTCTGACTTTTCAGCATTAGAAAACGTCGCTATGCCGCTGCTGATAGGTGGTGAAAAGCCTGCGAAAGCCAAACAAGAAGCACAGTTGTTACTTGATAAAGTGGGACTAAGTCATCGAGTTGATCACCGTCCTTCTGAGCTTTCTGGTGGTGAAAGGCAACGTGTGGCGATCGCTCGTGCATTAGTAAACAAGCCTGCTCTTGTGCTAGCGGATGAGCCGACGGGTAACCTAGACCATAATACTGCAGTTTCCATTTATGACTTAATGCGAGAGTTGAATCGCGAATACGATACCGCTTTTTTAGTGGTGACCCATGATGGCGAACTCGCTGGCAAAATGGATCGTCAACTGCACATGCAAGATGGCTTGCTGGTTAACGTAGAAAAAGAGGAGAGCTAAGTGTTTTCTTCTTTATCCCTATTGATAGGCGGTCGCTTTAGCCGTGCTAAGCAGCGAGACAAGATGGTGTCTTTTATCTCCTTGTCTTCGACGATCGGTATTGCGGTTGGTGTGGCGGTGATCATTATCGGTCTGTCAGCCATGAATGGTTTTGAGCGTGAGCTAGAATCTCGCGTGCTGTCTGTGATTCCACATGGTGAGTTTGAAGGGGTCAATGAACCTGTAACTCGATGGGAGCATGTGGTAGAGCAGTCCGAAAAAAATGACAAAGTCGTTGCCGCTGCGCCTTATGTGAAAATCACAGCGCTCGCTGAAAAGGGCAAAGAACTTAAAGCGATTGAAGTGCGTGGTGTTGACCCACAGCTTGAGCAACAGGTATCGAGTTTATCAAGCTTTATTGATAAGCAAGTGTGGAGCGATTTCAAAGCAGGGCAGCAGCAGATCATCTTAGGCTCTGGTGTCGCCAATGTGCTTGGCGCGCAAGTGGGTGATTACTTGACTTTGATGATCCCAACAGTGAACGGCTCGGTTAAGGTTCAGGCGCCAAAGCGGGTACGAGTAAAAGTTGCCGGCTTACTGACGCTTAATGGACAAATTGACCATAGCTTAGCGCTCATTCCGATTGGTGATGCTCAGGTTTATGCGAACTTGGGGGAGGCTGTGACAGGTGTCTCTTTGAAAGTGACCGATGTACTGAACGCGAACGAGATTGTACGTGAGGTTGGCAATCAGCTTGATGTGTATGTGTACCTGCGCAGTTGGCAACAGAAGTTCGGCTTCCTATATCGAGATATTCAATTGGTTCGCACCATTATGTATTTAGTCATGGTGCTGGTGATTGGTGTTGCGTGTTTCAATATTGTTTCGACATTGATGATGGCGGTAAAAGACAGAGCTTCGGAGATCGCAATCCTAAGAACCATGGGTGCTTCAGATGGCTTAGTGAAGCGTATCTTTGTTTGGCAGGGCGTGTTCTCTGGCGTATTAGGTAGCTTAGTCGGTAGTGCGATAGGTGTTTTGGTTGCACTCAATCTGACCACTCTTATTAAAGGGCTTGAGAAGCTGATCGATCACCAATTTCTGTCAGGTGATATCTACTTTGTCGACTTCTTGCCATCACAGCTGAATATGATGGATGTCGTTGTGGTATCAGGTACTGCAATCGCTTTAAGTTTGCTGGCGACATGGTACCCAGCATCTCGAGCTGCGAAGTTAAATCCAGCTTCTGTGTTGAGCTCCAAATAACAAATCTCCTGTTTCGACAGATACAAAAAAGGATCCCATGTGGGATCCTTTTTTATTGAATTCAAACTGTATTATCTAAGACTTTCATTACATGCCTATCATCTAATGGCTTATAACTCGTCTGATTTTGATCGCTATCTCTTAAAAGTGGAGAGCGCGTCAGTATAGATTCACTATCTTGCTTGTCGTTTTTTCCAGCTTCTTACTACTGAGTAGCGCCATAAGCCACGAATACCGAAATAACCAATCATTGCTGAAATCACACCACAAATCATACAGCCCAGCAGGAATGGAGGCCCGATGGTGCTCATTTGCGCCAAGATAAAGTCCCAAGACAGTTCGAAGTGAAAGGCTTGCGGCGGAACATGCATAACGAATGCACCTACTTTATAGGCAAAGTAGAACAAGACTGGCATGGTTACGGGGTTACTGATCCAAACGAGAGCGACAGCCAGCGGTAAGTTAACACCACATACAACGGCTAGGCCTGCAGACATAATCATTTGGCTTGGTAGAGGGACAAACGCCATGAATAACCCAACAGCGAACGCGCCGGCCGCGGAGCGACGATTAAGGCACCATAAGTTGGGGTTGTACAAAACATTGCCAAAAACTTTTAATGCTTTCTGACGCTTGATGAGCTCATGGTCAGGCATAAATCGTTTGATAAACTTTCTTGGCATAGGAGGAAGCTACTCTCTTGTTTAACACTTGGTTCTTGATTTCATTTGCTGCGACAGTTGTGTCTGCCAGCTTCTGGCCTGTGATGCCACATTGGGTCTTGGCACCATTGATGCTGTTATTACTAATCGCATCAATAAAGTATAGCGTTTTCCGACGTACAAGAGGTCTAGCTACTGCGTTGACACTCGTTGCATGCCTAGGGAATACGATTGAAATCCAAACAAGTCGCTTATTTCAATCAGGGCAGAATACTACCATAAATGCCTCAGTAGTTAGTCTTTTTAGTGAAAATAGCCATGGTTTTGAAAGCGTAGTAGTAGTTAGATCAATTGACGGTGAAAAATTAGTCTTTCCTCAATTGATAAAATTGCGATTGTTTACGCCTTTCAAGCTCACTTTGGGTGATGAAGTTCATTTGTCGGTCAGTATCAAGCCTGTTTTTGGGAAGCTTAATGAAGCAGGCTTTGATTTGGAAAAGCATCTGTTTAGCACTGGGGTTACGGCAAATGCGAATTACCGAACGAATACTAAATATAGAATCCATTCTAGCAACCGTCTACGTGCTCGGTGGTTCGAGCGCAGTCTTGATAATCTTAGCCAGCTAAAAAATAACGATTTAATAGTCGCTTTGAGTTTCGGTTATCGAGATCTCATTCCTTCTTTGCGTTGGGATTTACTAAAGAGCAGTGGCTTGATTCATTTGATGGCTATTTCTGGGCTTCACATTGGTATTGCCTTTGGTATCGGTTATCAGCTGGGGAAGTTGGCGCGTTTGTTGTCTCCTCAGTTGTTATGGCTTCCGACACTATTTGGTTTAGGTTTCGCTTATTTCTATAGCTGGTTTGCTGGGTTCACCCTACCGACCCTAAGAGCGCTAGTGATGTGTGTTGTGGCGAGTTACTTTCTGTGGCGTGGACAAAGTATCGGTGTGGTTCGCTATGTTCTAGTCAGCTTGTGTATCGTTCTCGTTATTTGGCCTTTTTCTGCGTTATCCAGTAGCTTCTGGTTATCTTTTGGTACATTGGGTGCGGTTCTCTACATTGCGTTCAATAGTGATGCTTCTTCTTCAAATTCTACCTTTATTGAACGAGTACTAAAGCTCATCAAAATACAGGTCATGCTGACCTTGTTAATTGCTCCCTTTTCGATGTTGTTTTTCAAAGGCGTTAGCTTGATCTCGGTCGTCTACAATTTGTTGCTATTGCCTTGGGTGGCAATGGTGACGATACCTTTGCTGTTTTTGTCGATGTTTCTAAGTTTGGTCACTGAGTCTTTATTTTGGGGAAGTGACTCAATGGCTCGTTTTTCTGCTGAGTTATGGAAATTGGTTGATTTGTCACTTGAACCGTTGGTGTTTAGCTTGCCTTTCTCTGAACAGTTTTGGATTCAGGTAGATAATCACGTGACCGTGTTACTCGTTTTTCTTATCTTATTCTTCGGTTTTATTGGTCGATACCTTAAACATGGAGTAGCCGCTGTCATCATTTCTGTATTCCTGTTGTGGTGGGAATTTGGCAAAGTGAAACAGGACAGGTTAACTATTGATGTCTTGGACGTAGGGCATGGCTTGTCTCTCATCTTTGAAAAGAACAATCACGTGGTGGTGTACGATTTAGGTAACGCGTGGCCGGGAGGGTCGATGGTCGAGTCACTATTGATTCCTACTTTATCTCAAAGAGGTATAGATGAAATTCAAGGAGTGATCATTAGCCATTTCGATTCTGATCACGCTGGTGGTTACCCTGCATTGCTTGAGAACTATCAGCCTGAATGGATAAGAGCTAGCCAAAGTTTGAATCATCAAATGAGCTCAGTTGTTCAAGCATGTACGTTAGGTGAGGCGTGGGAATGGCAGAATGTGCAGTTCGAGGTGTTGTGGCCGCCACAACTAGTGAATAGGGCGTATAACCCACATTCTTGTGTCATACGGATAATTGAACCAGAATCGGGCTTTTCGATGTTGCTCACGGGTGATATTGAACTCGTAAGTGAGTGGTTACTTGCTCGGGAAGTTGAACAGCTTCAAAGCGACGCCATGCTAGTACCTCATCATGGTAGTGACAGCTCATCTATCGCCCCTTTCATAGAAGCGGTTTCACCAAAGTTAGCGATTGCTTCGTTGGCAAAGGGAAATCAATGGGGGATGCCAAGTGAATCAGTCGTTCAACGTTACTTACAAAGTGGAAGTGCCTGGCTTGATACAGGTGAAAGTGGACAAATAACCATCACCACCAACCAAGAAGGTTGGCATTATCATACGATTAGAGAGGAACAAGGTCGGCAGTGGTATAGGCAGATGCTTCGTAAGGGAGTAGAATAGATAGATTATTGTGAGAAAATTAAGCGATTTTATGTCAACACAAACAGATGAAACTACCTGGGTCACATTTAAACGACTTTGGACTTATATTCGACTATATAAGGCTGGCCTTGGTGTTGCGGTTATTGCGCTTATTATTAATGCCGTCTCTGATACTTACATGATTTCTTTGCTAAAGCCGTTGCTAGATGAAGGCTTTGGTAGTGCGGAATCAGATTTCCTACGCACACTTCCTCTTATTATCTTTGCCATGATGTTCATTCGTGGCGTCAGTGGTTTCGTATCCACCTATTGTTTGAGCTGGGTTTCTGGCAATGTGGTGATGGAAATCCGCCGTAAAATATTCAGTCACTTTATGCACATGCCAGTCTCTTTCTTTGATAAAGAGCAGACGGGTGCGCTGCTGTCTCGTATTACCTACGATTCGGAGCAAGTTTCTGCGGCAACCAGTAAAGCGTTGGTGAGTATTGTTCGTGAAGGCGCAAGCATCATTGGCTTGTTAACCTTGATGTTCTGGAACAGCTGGCAGTTGTCTTTGGTTCTATTCGCGGTTGCTCCACTGGTAGCTTGGGCAATCAGCATAGTATCGAAGCGATTCAGAAAGATTTCTAAAAACATGCAAACCAGCATGGGTCACGTTGCTTCGTCAGCAGAACAAATGCTGAAAGGGCACAAAGTGGTGCTTACTTATGGCGGTCAGGATTTAGAAAAACATCGCTTTGATAAAGTAAGTAACCAGATGCGTCAACAGAGCATGAAGCTAGTAACAGCACAAGCGGCCGCTAACCCAATCATTCAGATGATTGCATCGGTTGCTATTGTGGTTGTACTGGTATTGGCGAGCGTTGATTCAATTAAGGCTGAGCTAACTCCGGGTACGTTTACGGTAGTGTTCTCAGCAATGTTTGGCCTAATGCGTCCACTAAAAGCATTAACTAACGTAACCTCTGAATTCCAGCGTGGTATGGCTGCAAGTACGACACTGTTCGGCTTGATGGACTTAGACACAGAGCAGAACACAGGTACCTTGAAACCTGAAACGGTAAGTGGTGATGTTGCGGTAAAAGATGTGACCTTTACTTACGAAGGTGCCGAGAAGCCAGCATTGGATAATGTGAGTTTTAATATACCGAAAGGTAAGACGGTTGCGCTTGTTGGGCGATCGGGCTCAGGTAAGAGTACCATTGCCAACCTATTTACTCGTTTCTATGACGTAGACTCTGGCTCTATTGAACTGGATGGTCACGATATTCGTGATTACGAATTGAGAAATCTGCGTGAGCACTTTGCTCTGGTTTCTCAAAATGTGCATCTGTTTAACGATACGGTGGCTAACAACATCGCTTACGCAGCAGAAGAACAGTATTCACGCGAACAGATCGAACATGCCGCTAAACTTGCTCATGCGACTGAGTTTATTGAGGGTATGGAAAATGGTATTGATACTGTCGTGGGTGAAAACGGTGCGAGCTTGTCTGGCGGTCAAAGACAACGTATTGCGATCGCACGAGCACTATTGAGAGACGCGCCAGTTCTGATTCTTGATGAGGCGACGTCTGCACTAGATACAGAGTCAGAAAGAGCGATTCAA
This sequence comes from Vibrio sp. 99K-1, assembly GCF_013114585.1. Classification (NCBI taxonomy): domain Bacteria; kingdom Pseudomonadati; phylum Pseudomonadota; class Gammaproteobacteria; order Vibrionales; family Vibrionaceae; genus Vibrio; species Vibrio sp. 99K-1. Next base: position 74,696 of record NZ_VTXF01000015.1, on the reverse strand, counting down.
TCAGCACTAGAAGAGTTACAAAAAGATAAAACTGTGTTGGTGATTGCTCACAGGCTATCGACGATTGAACAAGCTGATGAAATTTTGGTTGTTGATGATGGTCAGATTGTAGAGCGAGGCCCACACGCAGAGCTGATTGCTCATGATGGTGCCTATGCTCAACTGCATCGAATTCAGTTCAGCGGATAAGATTAGGTCTTTGTTGTGATCGAAAAGATTTGGTTTAACAATCACCCGTTAAAATATCTTCTTTGGCCACTATTGTGGCCATTGAGCCTGCTGTTCAAAGTGATCAGTGGGCAACGTCGTAATGCTTATCTCTCTGGAAAGAAAGAAACCTATCGACCACCTCTGCCTGTAATCGTTGTTGGTAACATTACCGCTGGTGGCAACGGTAAAACCCCTGTTGTGATTTGGTTGGTTGAAATGCTTCAAGCCAACGGCTTTAAACCAGGTGTGGTTTCTCGTGGTTACGGTGCGAAAGCGCCGAGTTATCCACTGGTTTTAGAAGAGAGCACGCCCGCTGAGCACTCGGGTGATGAACCCCGCTTGATTCGAAAGCGAACGGGCGCGCCGGTAGCGGTTGACCCAGTAAGAGCGAATGCGGTAAAGGCTTTATTGAATCAAGGCGTGGATGTCATTATCACTGATGACGGCCTGCAGCATTATGCACTTGAACGCGACATTGAGTTTTCAGTTATCGACGGTGTAAGGCGTTTTGGTAACGAGAGTCTGATTCCACTAGGCCCATTGCGAGAGCCTGTATCGCGTTTAGCTGACGTAGATTTCTTGATTAACAATGGTGGAGAGGCACAAGGGCGAGAGTTCTCAATGTCTTTGGCACCAAGTGAAGCGGTTAACCTAAAGACAGGTCAGAAAAAGCCAGTTGCAGAATTACCAAAGCTGGTGGCTTTTGCTGGAATAGGGCACCCGCCACGCTTTTTTAAAACATTAGATGATCTTGATGGTGATGTGGTTTACACACAAGGCTTCGCCGATCATCAGGATTTTGATAAAGATGAACTTCATGCCTTAGCAAAGAAAGGTATGAATATGATTATGACAGAAAAAGACGCTGTAAAATGCGAAGAATATGCTCAAGATAACTGGTGGTATCTTCCAGTTTCTGCGCAGTTCGAAGAAGAAGCGCAACAGCAAATTTTAAAAAGAATAAAAGAGGTTATGGAATACTATGGATCACCGTCTGCTTGAGATCGTTGCTTGCCCTGTATGTAAAGGTAAACTAACTTTTGACAAGGATAAGCAAGAGCTTGTTTGTAAAATCGATCGCCTAGCTTACCCAATTAAAGAGGGTATTCCTGTTCTTCTTGAACCTGAAGCTCGTACTCTTTCAATGGACGAGGGCAAGTAATGTCTTACACGGTAGTTATACCAGCAAGATACCAATCGAGCCGTTTGCCAGGTAAGCCTCTGGCTGACATTGGCGGCAAGCCGATGATTCAATGGGTATACGAACAGTCAATGAAAGCAGGGGCTGATAACGTAATTATTGCTACCGATGATGCTCGCGTTGAGAAGGCTGCGAAAGCATTTGGTGCGACTGTGTGTATGACGTCACCGAATCACGAGTCAGGTACTGAACGCCTAGCAGAAGTGATTGATGTCATGAACATCCCTGACGACCACATTATTGTCAACGTACAAGGGGATGAGCCACTTATTCCACCGGCGATTATTAATCAGGTGGCGAACAACTTAGCAAACAGCACTGCGCCAATGGCAACACTTGGTGTTGAAATCTCTCACGTTGATGAAGTTTTTAACCCTAATGCTGTAAAAGTAGTGACGGATAAAGACGGCTATGCGCTGTATTTTAGCCGTGCGACGATTCCTTGGGATCGTGATGCTTATGCTAATAACGGTACTGCTGCAGAATCTCCGTTGCTTCGTCATATTGGTATTTACGCTTACCGAGCTGGTTTCATCAATACCTACATCAACTGGGAACCAAGTACCCTAGAGCGCATCGAGTGCTTAGAGCAACTTCGCGTACTTTGGTATGGTGAAAAGATTCATGTAGATGTTGCTGTTGAAGCGCCGGCTGCGGGTGTTGATACTCCAGAAGACTTGGAAGCGGTACGCGCCATCATCGGTTAGACTTGCTTGAAGCAACAAATATATTTAGCCTCGCTCATGCGGGGCTTTTTCATGCCGATTTACTGCCAATAGAAAGCCTTATTAGCATCAGGTGATTGATATTAGGCCTGTTGCATTATCGAATGCATCATCAAGATTGAATTATCTGAGATTTACCTCGCTCGACTTCCAATTTTTCTCTATAATATGCCGCCTATAAAGTAGTGGCGACTCGCTAGTACAGAATAAAACTTACGACTAAACGTGGAGTAAAAGATGCCTTCTCAAAGCCCAGTGATTACGGTTGATGGACCAAGTGGTGCAGGTAAAGGTACCCTGTGTATGTTACTAGCAGATAAGCTAGGCTTTCATCTTCTAGACTCAGGTGCGATCTATCGCGTACTGGCTTTAGCAGCAATTCATCACGGTGTAGATACTGAATCGGAAGACGCTTTAGTTCCTCTTGCAACTCACTTAGACGTTCAGTTTATTGCTGAGGGCGATCTAGTTAAGGTTATCCTAGAAGGTGAAGATGTGTCGGGTGAGCTTCGTAAAGAAGAGACCGGCATGGCGGCTTCAAAAGTTGCTGCATTACCTCGCGTACGTGAAGCATTACTTCGTCGTCAGCGCGCATTCAGCGCCGCGCCAGGTTTGGTGGCTGATGGCCGCGATATGGGAACCGTTGTCTTCCCTGAAGCAGAAGCAAAAATATTTTTAGATGCAAGTGCAGAAGAGCGTGCGACTCGCCGCCTTAAACAGTTGCAACAGAAGGGGTTAGATGTTAAATTTGACGACCTTTTGAGCGAGATCCAAGAGCGAGACGACCGAGATCGTAATCGCCCAGTGGCGCCACTTCGCCCTGCAGAGGATGCTCTAGTGCTTGATTCCACCTCAATGAATATTGAGCAGGTAGTAGAAAAAGCACTACACTATATTGAATCGAAACTAGCTGGGTAATTCTGCCCGGCTGGCAAGAACGTTGGTCGCAAGGATGATGACCGGCGAATTTATCAACCCCATGCGGTAGGATACCCATGGACGTTTAATTATTGAAGATTAAATAATGACTGAATCTTTTGCTCAACTCTTTGAAGAGTTTCTAAACGAAACAGAATTCCAACAAGGCAGCATCGTTAAAGGTACTGTAGTAGCTATCGAGAACGGTTTCGTTCTTGTTGACGCTGGTCTTAAGTCTGAATCTGCTATCCCTGCTGAACAGTTCAAGAACGCTGCTGGCGAACTTGAAGTTGAAGTTGGCGCTGAAGTAGACGTAGCTCTAGACGCTGTTGAAGATGGTTTCGGTGAGACTCAACTTTCTCGTGAGAAAGCTAAGCGTCACGAAGCTTGGATCGTTCTTGAGAAAGCTTGCGAAGAAGCTGAAACTGTTGTTGGTATCATCAACGGTAAAGTTAAAGGCGGTTTCACTGTTGAACTAAACGGTATCCGTGCTTTCCTTCCAGGTTCTCTAGTAGACGTACGTCCTATCCGTGACACTGCTCACCTAGAAAACAAAGAGCTAGAGTTCAAAGTAATCAAGCTAGACCAGAAGCGTAACAACGTTGTTGTTTCTCGTCGTGCTGTTATCGAATCTGAAAACAGTGTTGAGCGTGACGAACTTCTTGAAACTCTACAAGAAGGTACTGAAGTTAAAGGTATCGTTAAGAACCTTACTGACTACGGTGCATTCGTTGACCTTGGCGGTGTTGACGGTCTTCTACATATCACAGATATGGCTTGGAAGCGCGTTAAGCACCCATCAGAGATCGTTAACGTTGGTGACGAAATCCTAGTTAAAGTTCTTAAGTTCGACCGTGAGCGCACTCGTGTTTCACTAGGTCTTAAGCAACTAGGCGAAGATCCATGGGTAGCAATCGCTAAGCGTTACCCAGAAGGTCACAAGCTTTCTGGTCGTGTTACTAACCTAACTGACTACGGCTGCTTCGTTGAAATCGAAGAAGGCGTTGAAGGTCTAGTACACGTTTCTGAAATGGATTGGACTAACAAGAACATCCACCCTTCTAAAGTTGTTAATGTTGGCGACGAAGTTGAGGTTATGGTTCTTGATATCGACGAAGAACGTCGTCGTATCTCTCTAGGTCTGAAACAGTGTAAAGCTAACCCATGGCAGTCATTTGCAGAAATGCAAGCTAAGGGCGACAAAGTTACTGGTAAGATCAAGTCTATCACTGACTTTGGTATCTTCATCGGTCTAGAAGGCGGTATCGACGGTCTAGTACACCTATCTGACATTTCTTGGAATGTTGCTGGCGAAGACGCTGTACGTGAGTACAAGAAAGGCGACGAAATCTCAGCAGTTGTTCTAGCAGTAGATGCAGAGCGTGAGCGTATTTCTCTTGGCGTTAAGCAAATGGAAAACGACCCGTTCAACGCATACGTTGCTGACAACAAGAAAGGTGTTCTTGTAAACGGTACTGTTACTGCAGTTGACGCGAAAGGCGCTACTATCGAGCTAATCGAAGGCGTTGAAGGTTACATCCGCGCTTCTGAAGTATCTCGCGATCGTATCGAAGATGCATCTCTAATCCTAAGCGTTGGTGACAGCGTTGAAGCTAAGTTCACAGGTGTAGACCGTAAGAACCGCGTAATCAACCTATCTATCAAAGCTAAAGATGAAGCTGATGAGCAAGAAGCAATGGCTTCACTGAACAAGTCTGAAGAAGGCGCGTTCGGTAACGCAATGGCAGACGCATTCAAAGCTGCTAAAGGCGAATAATAGCTTCTCATTAAGAGAAATATAGCTATATAGCCAAGAAAGGAGCCGTAAGGCTCCTTTTTTTTTGCTTATTTTTCCGATAGGTCTATAATTTCTAAAAAGAAAACCAACGAGGGTAACTATGACTAAGTCTGAATTGATTGAAAGACTGTGCGCTGAGCAAACGCATCTTTCTGCAAAAGAAATTGAAGACGCTGTAAAAGACATTTTAGAGCATATGGCTTCAACACTAGAAAGTGGTGATCGAATCGAAATTCGCGGTTTTGGCAGCTTTTCTCTGCATTATCGTGAGCCTCGTGTTGGACGTAACCCAAAGACTGGTGACAAGGTAGAGTTAGAAGGTAAATACGTTCCTCACTTCAAACCAGGTAAAGAGCTACGTGAACGAGTAAATACAGGAATGTAGTCTACTTATCGGAATTATGAAAAGCGGCATACTATAATGTATGCCGCTTTTTTATGACCATAATATGGTGGTCTGATTAGTAATTTTCCTGCATAATCGTACAGCTAACCAACCAATGAGTGATGAACTATGAAAATTATAAAAATAGTCGCCGTTATCGCACTTTTCCTAATTGCACTGGCTTTAGGCTCTCAAAACCAAACTATCGTGAATTTTAATTACCTGCTAGCACAAGGTGATTTCCACCTTTCAAGCCTATTAGGTATTGTCTTCATTTCAGGCTTTGCTCTTGCTTGGTTAGTCTTTGGTAACATGCATATGCGATCTCAGCTGAAAATTCATCGCTTGAAGAAGCAACTCAATAAGCAATCAAAGCAGGTAGCTGCTGATACTAAAGCTTAAAGGCTATATTTGATGTTAGAGTTACTGTTCTTACTTTTGCCGATTGCAGCCGCTTATGGTTGGTATATGGGTAATCGTAATGCTCAGCAAGAAAAACAAAAGCAATCACACCAGATCTCCCGTCAATACGTGACGGGTTTGAACCTATTACTGTCAGACCAATCTGACAAAGCGGTTGATCACTTCATTGAGCTGCTTCAAGTAGACAATGAAACCATCGATACTCACTTGGCCTTGGGTAACCTATTCCGCTCAAGAGGCGAAGTCGACCGCGCTATTCGCATTCACCAAAATCTTATCTCCCGTTCTGGGCTGACTCTCGATCAGAAAAACCTCGCACTGCAACAACTAGCGAAAGACTATATGGTCTCTGGCTTTCTTGATCGCGCTGAAAAAATCTTTGAACAGCTGGTTGATGAACCTGACCACAAAGAGGGTGCTCTGCAGCAGTTAGTTGCAATTTATCAGCAGACTCGAGAATGGAACAAGGCGATTCATTACGGCAATATTCTAGTAAAGCTTGGCAAGAAGAAGATGAAGATGCGTGCTACGGTCGCGCATTTTTGGTGTGAGCTCGCTATGCAAGAACAAGCTGATGGTAATCGTTCAAAAGCATTAGCGCATTTTAAGAAAGCGTTATCTGAAGACCCTAAATGTGTGCGTGCCAGTATCGCTTTGGGTAAATTCCACTTAGCGAACGAAGATTACCAGAAGACGATCGACTGCCTTGAGGGTGTTCTTGAGCAAGATATCGATTTTATCAGTGAAGTGTTACCAACTCTTGCTGAGTGTTATCACAAGCTCGGGCACGAAGCACAGTTGGTTGAGTTCCTTAAAGCATGTATCCAGAAGAAGGCTGGTGTGTCTGCAGAATTGATGCTGGCTCAGCTGGTTGCTCACCATGAAGATGTTGGCTCTGCGCAAGAGCTCCTGACCAAGCAACTTGTTAAAAACCCAACCATGAAAGGTTTTTATCGACTGATCGATTATCACCTAGCAGAAGCTGAAGAAGGCCGAGCAAAAGAAAGCTTAACCACGCTTCAATCTATGGTTGGTGAACAGCTTAAGGTTAAGCCTCATTACCGTTGCCGTCAGTGTGGATTCTCAACACATTCAATGTATTGGCACTGCCCTTCATGTAAGGGGTGGGGAACGATCAAGCCTATTCGTGGGTTGGATGGTGAATAGATTTGTGGTCATTACAAGACCAAATTATTAATTGCAGCTTTCGGGCTGCATTTTTATGACTGTTATATATCGCCTGCAAGGGTAGATAGATATTTTTTAAGAAAGTTAACTGCGTTAGGAGATGAAATGAACGACCAAAAAATCATTGTAGCTTTGGATTATGACAACCAAGCGGATGCGTTAGCCTTTGTTGACCGTATTGACCCAGCATCTTGCCGCCTTAAGGTGGGTAAAGAGATGTTCACCCTATTTGGTCCTGAGTTTGTTCGTGAATTACACAAGCGTGGTTTTTCAGTATTCTTGGACCTTAAGTTCCACGATATCCCGAACACATGTTCAAAAGCCGTTCGTGCAGCCGCTGAACTAGGCGTATGGATGGTAAACGTACACGCAAGTGGCGGTGAGCGCATGATGACGGCTTCTCGCGAAATATTGGAGCCTTATGGTAAAGATCGTCCATTGCTGATTGGCGTAACAGTACTGACGAGCATGGAGCAATCGGATCTAGCGGGTATCGGGTTGGATCTAGAACCACAGCAACAAGTGATGCGTTTAGCTTCTCTTACAAAAAACTCTGGTCTTGATGGTGTGGTGTGTTCAGCGCAAGAAGCTTCTTTATTGAAAGGTGCGCTTGGCCAAGAGTTCAAACTGGTGACTCCGGGTATTCGTCCTGTAGGTGCCGATGTTGGTGACCAAAAGCGTATCATGACGCCTTCTAAAGCGATTGAATCTGGTTCTGACTACTTGGTTATTGGTCGTCCAATTACTCAGGCTGTAGACCCTGCAGCTGTGCTTGCTGAAATCAACGGCACACTAGCTTAACTTTCTCTTATAGCTAGCGTGAAACAAATAAGAAGGCCAGCAGTTAGCTGGCCTTCTTTGTTTGGATTGGAGCGTGCTTTCTTAGCGGGATTATACTGGTGCGCCACTATGGAATTTAAAGTCGCTGTCGTCTGAGGTGATCAGATCTGCTTCTACTTGAGCGAAGTGGGCGATACGTTCCGAGATATCTTTACCTGCGATTTGCTCTGCTAATTCGAGGTAATCTTGGTAGTGACGAGCTTCTGAACGAAGTAGGGATACGTAAAACTTCTCCATGTCTTCTTCTAAGAAAGGGGCCAGTTTCGCAAAACGTTCACAAGAGCGTGCTTCAATAAAGGCGCCGATGATCAGTTTGTCGACCAGAGCATCAGGCTCGTATGTCTTTACTTGTTTGATCAATCCTTTCGCGTAACGACCGGCTTCGATCGGTTGGTAAGTCACGCCTTTCTTCTCCATTAATTCCATTACTTGATAGAAGTGGTGGAGTTCCTCTTTAATCAACAGCACCATCTTATCGATAAGGTCAGCGCCGTAATTACAGCCTTCTTTTGCTGTGATCTGTTTTGAAACGTTGCTCTTGCCACGAAGTGACTCTAAATCACCAATGCGACGGTAAGCAAATTGCTCGTATGGCAAGATCCATTCGTTTAATTGCTTGGCACTTTCTTTATCTACCGCGTATTTACGGATAAGGAATAAAGCACTTTGAGCAGCCTTGAGTTCACACAACATGTGGTCGCGCAAAATGATGTGGAGGTTTTCTGGCTTTTTGGCTTCATCGATCCATGAATCTGGCGTTTCAGCTTTAAGAAAAGAGTGGATTGGAGCGAGTAATTCTTGATACATGGTCGGAGCAGGTTTGTTGATAATGCGGGATTTTATCACAGCTAATGAGATCTCCCTATACGGAGGAAGGAAATTCATTAGTGACAAAAAAGGCCACTTTAGCGAACTGAGGTGGCCTTCTCGATGACTTGATTAAGTGGTTACCACTTCTTTTTCTGACCGAATAGGGCATCCATATCGTCATCGCGTTCTTTAGATTCCATTTGCTGTAAATCTTGCGCGTTTTTGTCTTGGCGTTTTTGGTCAAGCTCGTTCAGCATCTGTTGAAGCTTTTCTTTTGCTCTCATTGAGTATGCGTCATTCTTGGTTGCCAGTGCATCAATACCTTTACGAAGCAATTGAATAGCGGTACCTGGTTGGCCGCGTGAAATTGAATCGTTAGCACGTTTAATCACGTTCTCAATGTTGATTCGAATCTGAATAGTCTCTAAACGTGCGTTTTCTACCACATAAGCTTGGGTTTCAAAACGGCCTTTATTGTGTTCGTTACGTACCGTATCGCGTAGGCGCTTAACCAGTTTGAGCATCATGATTGCTTGTTTATCGCTGCTTGGAACTCTAAAGGCCGTGCTTTCGCCACCTTGGTAGTTCTCTTTAAGCTGGGTGATTTGCTGTTTTACGCTTTCAATGCGCTGGGCAAGTTGCTTATTTTTGGGGTCGAGCTGATACATGTTTTCTAATGCATCAAGAATTCGATTATTTAAGCATACAAGAAGATCTTGGCTAAACGGCATGTGGTGCGCGTTGCCAATAAGCTCTTCGGTTCCATCAATAATGGTCAAATAACGAGAAGCTTCCTGTTTCTTCGCTGTTTCTACCTTAACTTTGTACTGAAGCATGATGTTGTAACCTAATACCAACACCAAAAGAATCGCAACTAAGGCAATAATTAAACCAGGGTTATTCATATATTTATGTCTGCTTATGTTTTCTTGAGCTAACTAGAGAGGATACACGATTCCATTGTGTATCGGCACTCGTAAAATGCAATTTCTGATTATCTCTTGTTGAGCGTAATCAGCAATCAAAACTATCAACTAATTTATGGGAATGAGGGCTAGCTTGCAAAGCCATCGTGGCATTTTTATTTGTTCATCGAGAAAAACTCAATTTTTCTGTCTTTTTAGCGCTTGAAGCGTTATAACTAATAATTATATTACACGAGACTAGAATGCTCTCTTTGCAAATAAGTTAGCACAGAAATGAGTAAAGGATTACGAGGTTAGATATGAAGTTACAGCAACTGAAGTACATTGTTGAGGTTGTAAACCATAACCTAAATGTTTCTGCAACAGCAGAGAGTTTATACACATCTCAGCCAGGCATCAGTAAACAGGTTAGACTGCTTGAAGATGAATTGGGTATTCAGATCTTTGAGCGAAGCGGCAAGCATTTGACTCAAGTTACTCAAGCTGGTGAAGACATTATTCGTATCTCTCAAGAGATCCTTGCTCGTGTTGAAAGCATTAAAGCGGTCGCTGGCGAACATACTCACCCTGAGATGGGTACATTGAATATTTCAACGACTCACACGCAAGCTCGTTACGCATTGCCAGATGTCATCAAAGGCTTTACCGCGCGTTACCCTAAAGTGTCGCTTCACATGCACCAAGGTACACCGAGCCAAATGTCTGAGGCAGTAGCTAAGGGCACAGCAAACTTCGCGATTGCGACAGAAGCACTTCACCTTTACCAAGATGCGATAATGCTGCCTTGTTACCACTGGAACCGTTCTATCGTGGTAACAAAAGATCACCCGCTGGCTCAAAAGCAAAATATCACCATCGAAGATCTGGCTGCTTATTCTCTGGTGACTTACGTCTTTGGCTTTACTGGTCGATCTGAGCTGGATACCGCATTTAACAAAGTGGGCCTAACACCACGTGTTGTGTTTACTGCTACGGATGCCGATGTAATCAAAACTTACGTTCGTATGGGCATCGGTGTTGGTGTGATTGCGAGTATGGCGATTGACCATGAACAAGATACCGACTTGGTTGCTATTGATGCGAGCCATCTATTTGGTGCGAGCACAACCAGCATTGGCTTTAGAAAAGGTACGTTCCTGCGTTCTTACATGTTTGATTTCATGGAACGTTTTGCACCTCACTTAACTCGCCCAGTGGTAGAGCAAGCTATCTCTTTGAAATCGAATGAAGAGATTGAAGAGATGTTTAAAGATATCGAACTGCCTGTTCGTTAATCATAACATACAAAGCTAGATTCTTACTTCGGCCTGTATCTACAGGCCGGTTTCCTTTTTGGCGTTTAGCGTTCACCTTTGTTCCCTTTACCTCGAACCTTTTCATTTAAGCCGGTTACCCCTACAATCCACGCACCATAGGGGGAAGCATGCATTCACGATTTAAAACACTCGACTCATTTTTGCTTGAGCACCAAGTTTATTGGCGCTCTGAGCCTTTTCACCTATGCCAAACACAACAGCAGCCATGGAAAGAAGTTAACCCACCCCTTGTGGACTGGTTAAATAGCTTAACGATTGAAAATATTCAGACGCTGAAAGAACTGCCTGATCTGCTGCTTACTGAACTCAGCTATTTTATGCCTCAGCTTGCGGACGCTCACCAAAGCACTCAATTTACGAATACAAATCTCAAAGGCTTGCAGCTTCCTAGAGGAACTGAAGACGGTATCCCAGGAAGAAAGCTACAGCAAATCGTATCTATGGGGGAGGCCGCGCTTGAACATCATCACGGTGAAGAGTGGTTGGAGTGGTGTTCTGGTAAAGGATTCCTAGGACGAATTTTGTCTCAGCAATCGAGCCAAAAGGTGACCAGTTTTGAATGGCAACAATCATTGTGTGAAAGTGGCCAAAAAATTGCGGATGCACAACGTCTAGAAATGACCTTTGTGCAAGGTGATGCGTTTTCTGAAAGGGCAGATGAGGTATTTAATCCAAATCAACATGCGGTAGCACTGCATGCTTGTGGCGATCTACATGTTGAGTTAGTTAAAAAGTCCGTATCGCATGGGCTTCCTGCGGTGACTATATCCCCTTGTTGTTACCACCTTATTCGAGACGACAACTACCAGACAATGTCATCAGTGGCAAAAGCCTCTGCTTTAACATTGAGCAAGAGTGATTTACGAATCCCACTGCAAGAAACCGTCACCGGTGGCGAGAGGGTTAAACGTCATCGTCAATTGGAGATGAGTTATCGCCTAGGCTTCAGCCGGTTACTTAAGACTGAAATGGGGATTGATGAATACATCCCAGTACCGAGCATCAAAAAGTCAGAATTATCTGAAGGGTTTGAATCGTTTTGTCAGTGGGCTTCTGAAGTGAAAGAGATAACACTTGGTTCGGATATCGATTTTGAATCCTATTTTGCTCAAGGCGAGAAACTTTTCTGGGAAATGGAGAAGCTGAGTTTGGTTCAACAAGTTTTCAGACGACCATTGGAGATATGGCTAGCTTTAGATAAAGCGATTTACCTACAAGAGCAAGGCTATGAGGCGAGCATCGAAGAGTTTTGTGGACGTAGTATCACACCCAGAAACCTGTTGATTCATGGTGTTAAGAACGACCGATAGACGATGAGTCTAGTAGAAAGCATGCTCCTTACAGCTTTCGAACGTTAGTGTTACAGAGACAAAAAAGCCAGTTCGACATAATCGGACTGGCTTTTTTCATGCGTATGATTCAACTGAGCACCTCAACGAGAAAATTTGACGCTCAGTGACTCATTACATCATTAGTTGAACATCGCGATAGCTTCAGCTGGATCTACGTATTCTAGGTCAAAGCTCTCTGCAACTTCTTTACAAGTTACTTTACCGTGAATCACGTTAAGACCTTCTAGGAAGCCTTTGTCTGATAGAAGTGCTTCGCGGTAACCTTTGTTCGCTAGCTTAACAATGTAAGGAAGTGTTGCATTGTTTAGTGCGTAAGTTGAAGTGCGAGCAACAGCACCAGGCATGTTTGCAACACAGTAGTGAACTACGTCGTCAACGATGTAAGTTGGATCTGCGTGTGTCGTCGCGTGCGAAGTTTCGAAACAACCGCCTTGGTCGATAGCAACGTCAACAACCGCTGAACCTGGTTTCATCTTAGCGATGTGCTCTTTTGTAACCAGTTTAGGTGCTGCTGCACCAGGGATCAGTACTGCACCAATCACTAGGTCTGCTTCTAGAACATGCTTCTCGATAGCGTCTTCAGTAGAATAAACCACTTTTGCGCGACCTTGGAACTCTTCATCAAGGCGACGAAGCGTGTCCACGTTACGGTCAAGAATCGTTACATCAGCGCGAAGGCCAACAGCCATACGTGCTGCGTTAGCACCTACAACACCGCCGCCAACAACAACAACTTTCGCTGGTTCAACACCAGGAACGCCGCCTAGAAGAAGACCACAACCACCGTTAGATTTCTCTAATGTTTGTGCACCTGCTTGAATAGACATGCGACCAGCTACTTCAGACATTGGTGCTAATAGTGGCAAGCGACCCATATTATCTGTTACAGTCTCATAGGCTACGCAGACAGCTTTGCTCTTGATAAGCTCTTCAGTTTGTGGAAAATCTGGTGCAAGGTGTAAATAAGTAAATAATATTTGCCCTTCGCGAAGCATAGCTCGCTCGACAGCTTGAGGTTCTTTAACCTTTACAATCATCTCTGCTTTCGCGAAAACGTCAGCAGCAGTAGGAAGAATGGATGCGCCTACAGCGATGTAATCATCGTCTGAAAAACCGATACCAGTACCGGCATTGGTTTCAACAAAAACTTGGTGGCCGTGTGAGATTAGTTCTCTCACGCTAGCTGGGGTCATACCAACGCGGTATTCGTGGTTTTTGATTTCCTTAGGTACGCCAATGATCATCCTGACTCCTCATTTTATTTTGGTTGTTTTATCTATGTGTAGGGTAATTCTGTCGAATTAATATCTAGTATAGATATGTTCAGATAAAATTTGATACTGAATATTAAAAAGTTGTAGTATATTTTTTTGCAAGGAAGTAATAAGGTGGAATAAAAAATGGCAGACAATTATAAGAAGCCGTCCAAGGAACTAGATCGTATTGACCGCAACATTCTTAATGAGTTGCAAAAAGACGGTCGTATCTCGAACGTTGAACTCTCAAAACGAGTAGGACTTTCTCCGACTCCGTGTCTTGAGCGTGTTCGTCGTTTAGAACGTCAAGGTTACATTACTGGGTACACAGCGCTGCTGAACCCACAGTACCTTGATGCTTCACTTTTGGTGTTTGTTGAAATTACGTTGAACCGTGGTGCGCCAGATGTGTTCGAACAATTCAACACCGCTGTGCAGAAACTGGATGACATCCAAGAGTGTCATTTAGTGTCGGGTGACTTTGACTATCTTCTAAAAACACGTGTATCTGATATGGGTGCTTACCGTAAGCTACTGGGTGATACGTTACTGCGTCTACCGGGCGTAAACGACACTCGAACTTACGTGGTAATGGAAGAAGTGAAACAAACCAACCAACTTGTGATTAAAACTCGTTAGTCATAATTGGTGAAATGAAAGAAAGCGGACATTTGTTCCGCTTTCTTGCTTTCTGGAATTGGGTTTTTTGGTTTGATATGGTTAAATCAACAGTAGTTTCATTGAAACGGGCGGCCTGTGCCGCTCGCTATGTTTTTATCTCGTTTAATTATTAAGTTGGTTTATGTTCAAGCAGAGCAGTAATAAAGTAGAAACAATCATTAAAACGAGTGAAGAGCCCCAGTCTTCTCGTTTAAATGGTTCTCAACGCCTTAAAGAGTGCAGCCTGATACTGGGTGTTCTTTTCTCTATTCTACTTGCCGTTGCGTTATTAACCTTTAGCCCAGCCGATCCATCATGGTCGCAAACGGCGTGGGGTGGTGACATTCAAAACGCGGGTGGCTATCTAGGAGCATGGCTAGCAGATACGCTTTTCTTTGTGTTTGGCTCTCTGGCTTATCCACTGCCGATCTTAGTGACCGTTGCCGCATGGGTCTTATTCCGCAAGCGTAATGAAGATGAGCAGATCGACTTTATGTTGTGGGGTACCCGTTTACTTGGTTTGACGGTGCTCATTCTGACCAGCTGTGGTTTGGCAGACATTAACTTTGATGATATTTGGTACTTCTCGTCAGGTGGTGTGGTTGGTGACGTGTTAACGAGCCTTGCACTTCCAACGTTGAATATTTTGGGCAGTACGCTTGTGCTTCTTTTCCTTTGGGGGGCAGGTTTTACGCTTCTCACTGGTATTTCTTGGTTAAGAATTGTTGAATGGTTGGGTGAAGGCGCAATCAAACTCTTTACTTCAACGGTTAACAAAGCTCGTGGTCAAGACCAAGAATTGCTTGAGCCAGAACTGAAAGAGTCAGCAGACCGAGATCCACAGCAAGAGCTACGTCAACAGCCAACATACCGCGATGACGAAGTGAAAGAGCAATATGCTGAGCAAGAAGAAGCTCTCGATCCTGCAATGAGCTTCTCAGCGACCAATGAGCCTTCTGGTATTGCAACAAACACATCTAAGGGTGTTGCAGAGAAGCGTCATTACAATATTCATATGCCAACAGAAGCGCCGGTTAAGCAGCAAGCGCCTGCTTCTCAAGATCCAGTTTCTCGAGTGACTCAACCGCCTGTTGCTCCTCAACCAGAGCAGCCAATTGCTGTCGCTCCGGTTTATCAAGCGCCACAAGAGCCATTGGAAGAGGGCATTGAGCGTTCTAAGCAGTTGAATGCGACGATAGAGCAGCTAGAAAGTGCTGCAATGTATGAAGATGATCTTGCTGAGCAAGATCAGACAGATGCACATGAATCTCAAGCTGCTTATCAGCAATACATGCAGCAAGAACAGGAGCCAGTTCGTCCTACTGAACCTATTGTGGATGCGACTACAGAAACAGCTCTTGATGCTCAATATGCACAACCAGAGGTTGATAGTGAAGCTCACGAGTCTACAGAGTTTGATGCTGATGACGTTCAGCCTGAATCTTTGTATGCCTCACCTATGGGCGAGCTAGATGCAGATACTCAAGATGATTTCTCAGCGCACAGTGCACCATTTGATGCGCCTGAAGAGCAAGGCTACGAGCAGCCTTCTGAGTTTGATTCTGAAACAGTAGAGAGTGATATCGAAGAACAACCCGAACCATTCTCATATCAGCAAGAGCAAGCTGCACAACCTGCCGTTGTGGATGAAGAGCCTGCGATTGATCTGCCTTGGGAAGAGGTTTCGGAAGATGAAGACCTGAATCAGGATAAAGACGTTGCGGCCTTCCAGAATATTGTTTCTGAAGCTCAAGCGAATATGGCAGCTGCACAAAACCCATTCTTGGTTCAGCAGGAAGTTAATTTGCCGAAACCGGCGGAGCCACTACCGACACTTGAGCTTTTGTTCCACCCTGAGAAACGTGAAACATTTATCGACCGTGATGCACTAGAAGCGATCGCTCGTCTGGTTGAATCCAAGCTAGCGGACTACAAGATTAAAGCGGACGTTGTTGATATTTTCCCTGGTCCAGTTATCACTCGATTTGAGTTGGATTTGGCACCTGGTGTGAAAGTAAGCCGTATTTCTGGCCTATCTATGGACTTGGCTCGCTCATTGTCTGCGTTGGCGGTACGTGTTGTTGAAGTAATTCCGGGCAAACCTTATGTTGGTTTGGAGTTGCCAAACATGAGCCGTCAAACCGTATTCTTCTCAGACGTAGTGGGCAGCGAGCAGTTCCAAGAAGCGAAATCACCAACAACGGTGGTGTTAGGACAAGATATTGCAGGTGAAGCTGTGATTGCTGACCTAGCTAAGATGCCACACGTTCTCGTTGCGGGTACTACGGGTTCTGGTAAGTCGGTTGGTGTGAACGTAATGATCTTGAGTATGCTGTATAAAGCATCGCCTGAGGACGTTCGTTTCATTATGATCGACCCGAAAATGCTAGAGCTTTCAGTATATGAGGGCATTCCTCATCTACTATCTGAAGTCGTTACCGACATGAAAGATGCGTCGAATGCACTTCGTTGGTGTGTTGGCGAAATGGAACGTCGTTACAAGCTGATGTCAGCACTCGGTGTTCGTAATATCAAAGGCTACAACGACAAGCTTAAGATGGCTGCCGATGCAGGTCACCCAATCCACGATCCATTGTGGAAACCGGGCGATAGCATGGACCAAGAAGCGCCATTGCTAGAGAAGCTGCCATACATTGTGGTTATCGTCGATGAATTTGCCGACTTAATCATGGTGGTAGGTAAGAAGGTTGAAGAACTGATTGCACGCTTGGCACAAAAAGCGCGTGCAGCTGGTGTTCACTTGATTCTTGCAACTCAGCGTCCATCAGTTGACGTTATTACAGGCCTGATTAAAGCCAACATTCCGACACGTGTTGCCTTTACGGTATCAACTAAGACCGACTCTCGAACCATTCTTGACCAAGGTGGCGCAGAATCGCTGCTTGGTATGGGTGATATGCTTTATTTACCGCCAGGTTCTAGCCATACGATCCGTGTTCACGGTGCGTTTGCGTCAGATGATGATGTACACGCGGTGGTAAACAACTGGAAAGCACGCGGCAAGCCAAATTACATTGATGAAATCACTAATGGCGAGCAAACACCAGAAACCTTGCTTCCGGGTGAGAAAATGGAAGGTGATGAAGAGGTTGATCCTCTGTTTGATCAAGTAGTCGAGCATGTTGTTCATTCACGCCGTGGTTCAGTTTCTGGCGTACAGCGCCGATTCAAGATCGGTTACAACCGAGCGGCACGAATTGTGGAACAGCTTGAGGCGCAAGGCATTGTAAGTGCTCCAGGCCATAACGGTAACCGAGAAGTCTTAGCACCAGCGCCACCGAAAGAGTAATCGCTTAATTGTGTAGATAGGAACTCAACCCTTAATAATCGGTCATAGCTTTATGACCGATTTACCTTGGAACAGGATTATTAATGAAAAAAGTATTCGCACTTTTATTTATGAGCTTCTCAGTGTTTGCTTCTCCGAAAGAAGAGTTGAGTAGCCGCTTGGCATTGAACGCAGGGTTTAGCGCTGACTTTAAACAAGTGGTAACAAGCCCTGACGGCGATGTTGTAATGGAAGGTGAAGGCACGGTTGAAATTGCGCGCCCAAGCTTATTCCGCTGGGAAACCACGTTCCCGGATGAGAACCTATTAGTCTCTGATGGTCAGAGTTTGTGGTATTACAGCCCGTTCATTGAGCAAGTCAGTATTTACTGGCAAGAACAAGCGACATCGCAAACGCCTTTTGTACTGCTGACACGCAACCAAGAGAGCGATTGGGATAACTACAATGTAGCGCAATCGGGTAACCAATTTACACTAACACCAACGGCAGTTGACTCTAATCAGGGTGACTTCCAGATTAATATCAATGAAAAAGGCATTGTTCAGGGCTTTAATGTGATTGAACAAGACGGTCAAAAAGGCGAGTTTACTTTCAGTAATGTGAATTTGGGTAAACCAGCGGCAGACCGCTTTACTTTTGTGGCACCGGAAGGTGTCGAGGTCGACGACCAAAGAAACTGATCGAATCAAGTCGATCGTTTGGTAGTACGTCGATAGGCATTAATGCCATCAACGAATCAAGAGATTGCAATTGAGTAATTACAGCTTAGATTTTGCAGGGGACGAAGATTTTCGTCCCCTTGCTGCTCGTATGAGACCAGAAACTGTAGAGCAGTATATTGGTCAGCAGCACATATTAGGTCCAGGTAAACCTCTTCGTAGAGCTCTGGAAGCGGGGCATATCCACTCGATGATTTTGTGGGGGCCTCCTGGTACTGGTAAAACCACGCTCGCAGAAGTGGCCGCCAATTATGCCAATGCAGAAGTGGAGCGTGTGTCCGCCGTGACATCGGGTGTGAAAGACATTCGCATCGCTATTGAAAAAGCGCGTGAAAACAAGCAAGCAGGGCGCAGAACCATCTTGTTTGTGGATGAGGTCCATCGCTTTAATAAAAGCCAGCAAGATGCTTTTCTGCCTCATATAGAGGACGGCACGGTTACCTTCATTGGTGCAACCACAGAAAACCCTTCCTTTGAGTTAAACAACGCTCTGTTATCTCGTGCGCGAGTGTACAAGCTGACATCTCTCAATACCGATGATATTGCGACGGTAATACGTCAAGCGATTGAAGATAAGCAGCGTGGCCTTGGTGATGTACCTGCACACTTTGCTGATAATGTTTTGGATCGCTTAGCTGAGTTAGTGAACGGTGATGCACGTATGTCGCTCAACTACCTTGAGCTGCTGTACGACATGGCAGAAGACAACGACAAAGGCGAGAAAGCGATCACCTTACAACTGCTTGCTGAAGTGGCGGGTGAGAAAGTGGCTCGCTTTGATAACAAGGGTGATATTTGGTACGACCTAATATCAGCTGTTCATAAATCGATTCGTGGTTCAAAACCTGATGCCGCTTTGTACTGGTCGGCTCGAATGATTGCAGCAGGCTGTGACCCGCTTTATATCGTTAGGCGCTTATTGGCGATAGCTTCTGAAGATATTGGTAACGCGGACCCTCGTGCTATGCAGGTTGCTATGTCTGCTTGGGATTGCTTTACACGCATTGGCCCTGCAGAAGGTGAACGCGCGATCGCACAGGCGGTTGTCTATTTAGCGTGTGCACCAAAGAGTAATGCGGTTTATACAGCTTGGAAGCAAGCCTTAACCGATGCTCATAATCTTCCTGAGTATGAAGTGCCTCATCATTTACGAAATGCACCGACAACTTTGATGAAGGACATGGGCTATGGACAAGAATACCGTTATGCTCACGACGAACCAGGTGCCTACGCGGCGGGTGAAAAGTATCTGCCTCCTGAAATGGGCGAGAAACAATACTATTTCCCAACAAAACGAGGCTTAGAGACCAAAATTGGCGAGAAGCTAGATTATCTGGCGGATTTGGACGCAAAAAGCCCACAAAAACGCTATGAAAAGTAGTCTTTTTTGGATATCTTTACCTAGTCATAAAATTCAGATTAAATCGTTACAAATTGGTTGAAATAGCACCAGTTTTAGGGGTTTAGTGGTGATTCAGTAGCCAAGCTACTGAATATTCAAATAACTAAAGCATAGGATTAGCAATGCTGGATTCTAAATTACTTCGAGCTGAGCTGGATGAAACAGCGGCAAAATTAGCACGTCGAGGCTTCGCCCTTGATGTAGAGACAATTCGTGAACTTGAAGAAAAGCGTAAGTCCCTTCAGATGAAAACTGAAGAGCTACAAGCGTTACGTAACTCTCGATCGAAGTCCATTGGTCAAGCGAAAGCAAAAGGCGACCATGAAGAAGCTGAGCGTATCCTTGCTGAAGTAGGCAACTTAGGCGCAGAATTAGACCAAGCTAAAGCAGCATTGGCTGAGCTTCAATCTGATCTAGAAACGATCACTATGTCTATTCCAAACCTGCCAGACGAGTCTGTGCCAGAAGGTAAAGACGAAGATGATAACGTTGAAGTTTCTCGTTGGGGTCAACCTAAGACTTACGACTTCGAAGTGAAAGATCACGTTGATCTTGGCGAAATGTCTGGCGGTCTTGATTTTGCTAGCGCAGTAAAAATCTCAGGTTCTCGTTTCATCGTGATGAAAGGCAAATTTGCACGTCTACACCGTGCGATTGCTCAGTTCATGTTGGACCTTCACACTGATGAGCACGGCTACACAGAAATGTACGTACCGTACCTAGTAAACCACGATAGCCTATACGGCACGGGTCAACTTCCTAAGTTTGGCGAAGACTTGTTCCACACAAGCCCGCTAACTGAGCAAGTAAGTGACGTACCTCTTAAGACGCTATCACTTATCCCTACTGCGGAAGTACCGGTAACGAACATGGTTCGCGATACCATTACAGACGAAGCTGAACTGCCACTTAAGATGACAGCTCACACACCATGCTTCCGTTCTGAAGCAGGTTCTTACGGTCGTGACACTCGTGGTCTTATCCGTATGCACCAATTCGACAAAGTTGAACTAGTACAAATCACTAAGCCAGAAGACTCAATGGCAGCTCTTGAAGAGCTAACAGGTCACGCTGAGAAAGTACTTCAACTTCTAGAGCTTCCTTACCGTAAAGTGGTTCTATGTACTGGTGACATGGGCTTCGGCGCTGCGAAAACTTACGACTTAGAAGTATGGGTTCCAGCACAAGAGACTTACCGTGAAATCTCTTCTTGTTCAAACATGTGGGATTTCCAAGCTCGTCGTATGCAGGCTCGTTTCCGTCGTAAAGGCGAGAAGAAACCTGAACTTGTGCACACACTAAACGGTTCTGGTCTTGCTGTTGGTCGTACTATGGTTGCGATTCTTGAGAACAACCAAGAAGCAGATGGCCGTATTGCTATCCCAGCAGTACTTCAGCCATACATGGGCGGCGTAACGCACATCGGCTAATCGTTTTACGATTTAATGAGTCCATAAAATATTGAAAACCCAGCCTATTGGCTGGGTTTTTTATTGCCTCAATAATAGGTTGGTGCATTCCTTAGCTACTTTTATTTTAGTACTATTACCATAGTGTAATAGTGTTTTGTTATTTTTGGTCATTATTACTTAATTGATATGTAGCTATAATGTCCTCTTACCGCGGTAGGTAAAGATTTTCTCGTTTATGTATTGAGGAGGGCTTATGGCCGTAGGATGGGCTGGAGACGACAGTGTCAGCCAGCAAATACAAAACACCATCGATGATGAGATCTCTCGTGTAAGAGGGAACCTTCGAGGTGGTGAGAGTTTGCGTTATTGTGATGAGTGTGGCGACGAGATACCAGAACAAAGACGACTCGCGATAAAAGGCGTTCGTTTGTGTATCGAATGTCAGTCATTATTAGAGCATGACGCACATCGACATTCATTGTTTAACCGTCGAGCAAGTAAAGATAGTCAATTGCGTTAAACTGACGGATATCTTCAAAATAGATAAGGCCTTACTTTTATGTAAGGCCTTTTAGTTTTATTAAATGATTTATTACTGAAGATATACGGAAATAATCATCGCTCTTGTTTAGAACAATAAACGCATTATTTAATTACGATTTAAAGCAATGAGCATTTTTTAATGCAGTATCGATAGCAGCGACCAATTTCTCGATATGTTGTGGTTCGCTAATAAACGGAGGCATCATATAAATTAACCTTCCAAATGGACGAATCCAAACACCTTGCTCGACAAAGTGAGCTTGTATAGCTTCCATCTCGACAGGTGAATGGGTTTCAACTACACCAATAGCGCCCAACCAGCGAACGTCTTTAACCAGTGCATGCTCTCGCAAAGGTGGCAGCAATTCAGAGAAAAGCTGTTCAATTTGTAGGGTTTGATTTTGCCAATGGCCTTGTTCTATGAGGGATAAACTCGCTGCTCCAACGGCACAAGCTAACGGGTTACCCATAAAAGTCGGGCCGTGCATGAAGCAACCTGCCTCACCT
This sequence comes from Vibrio sp. 99K-1, assembly GCF_013114585.1. Classification (NCBI taxonomy): domain Bacteria; kingdom Pseudomonadati; phylum Pseudomonadota; class Gammaproteobacteria; order Vibrionales; family Vibrionaceae; genus Vibrio; species Vibrio sp. 99K-1. Next base: position 52,795 of record NZ_VTXF01000015.1, on the reverse strand, counting down.
CCACATACGGTGTCCGCGACTTCTTTGCTTGCTAGTGTTGCTGAGAGCGTCATATAACCACCAGTCAGAGCTTTGCCGACACACAAAATATCCGGTTGAATATCTGCATGCTCGCAGGCAAACAGTTTGCCTGTGCGGCCAAACCCGGTCGCAATCTCATCTAAAATCAACAGCACGTTAAACTCATCACAAAGCAAGCGAACTTGTTTCAAGAATTCAGGGTGATAAATACGCATACCGCCAGCGCCCTGAACGATTGGCTCTAAGATCACGGCGGCGACTTCTTCATGGTGTGCGGATAGCTTTTCACGAAAACTATCAATGTCACTTGGGTTCCAATCATCCCAAAAGCCAGTCTTTGGCGATTCAGCGAAAATATGCTCAGGTAAAAAGCCCTTATAGAGACTGTGCATTGAGTTATCGGGGTCTGTCACTGACATCGCAGCGAACGTGTCACCGTGATAACCATCTCTCAGCGTTAAGAATTTAGAGCGAGGTTGTCCTTTCGCATGCCAAAATTGAAGTGCCATTTTCAGGCTCACTTCTACCGCGACTGATCCTGAATCAGCCAAAAATACGTGTTCTAGATTGTCTGGTGCTAGTTTTAGAAGTTTCTTACATAAATCGATAGCCGGCTGGTGGGTGATGCCACCAAACATGACGTGTGAAACCTTATCGATTTGGCTGTGTGCGGCTTCGTTTAAGACAGGGTGATTGTATCCGTGGATCGTTGACCACCAAGAAGACATGCCATCAATAATTCGATTTCCGCCTTCTAGTTCTAGGTAAACGCCGTCTGCATTGGTAACAGGATAGCAGGTCAGAGGTGTTAACGTTGATGTGTAGGGATGCCAGATATGCTGGCGATCAAAGGCGAGATCCATAACGATTTCCGTTCTTGTTGTGATTAAAAAATAACCAGATGTAAACTTTTGTTATTATCAATGTGTTGACAGTCTAAAGCTTGTCGGTAGACTAGCCAAGCATAAATGCAATCTCTATTGATGGAGATGCGACATCAAATAATAAAAAAGGATCGACACGTGGAAGTTCGTCATGACTGGACAGTCGCTGAAGTAAAGGCACTGCTTGAAAAACCATTTATGGATTTAATGTTTGAAGCACAACTGGTTCACAGACAGTACCAAGAGCACAACCACGTGCAGGTGAGTACGCTGTTATCGATCAAAACAGGTGCCTGTCCTGAAGATTGTAAATACTGCCCTCAAAGTGCTCATTATCGAACTGATGTCGATAAAGAGCGCCTGATGGAAGTTGAACGTGTGCTGGATGCCGCACAAAAAGCGAAGAATGCGGGCTCAACACGTTTCTGTATGGGGGCAGCATGGAAGAACCCTAAAGAGCGCGATATGCCACACCTTACCGATATGATTAAAGGTGTGAAAGGTATGGGGCTAGAAACCTGTATGACACTTGGCATGCTAACGCCTGAACAAGCAGGTGAGTTAGCAGATGCAGGATTGGATTACTACAACCACAATCTTGATACCTCTCCAGAGTTTTATGGCAGCATTATCACCACTCGTACCTATCAAGATCGTCTAGACACGCTATCTCACGTTCGTGATGCAGGTATGAAGATCTGTTCGGGCGGTATTATTGGTATGGGCGAAAGCACTAATGACCGTGCGGGCTTGCTAGTTGAACTGGCTAACCTTCCGGTACACCCAGAGAGTGTACCTATCAACATGCTCGTTAAAGTGAAAGGCACACCGATGGAAAACGTCGATGATGTTGAGTCTTTCGACTTTATTAAATTGATCGCGATTGCTCGCATCATGATGCCTAAGTCTGCGGTTCGTTTATCTGCAGGTCGTGAGAACATGAACGAACAAATGCAAGCGATGTGTTTCATGGCGGGTGCAAACTCTATCTTCTATGGCTGTAAGCTACTGACTACGCCAAACCCGGATGAAGATACAGATATGCAGCTGTTCAAAAAGTTGGGTATCAACAGCCGAGAAGTGGCTCAAAAGCCAGATGAAATTCAAGAAAACGAACTGTTAGATCAAGTGGTGGAGCGCGTTGCAGCTCGCCCTACGAAAGATGACATGTTCTACGATGCCACGGTTTAAATCTCGCATTGAAGAAGCCCTTGTTCATCGCCGTGAGCAAGGGTTAACTCGTCAACTCAAGGTGCTTGAAAACAGTAATGGTCCATTGCTTAGTAGTGAAGGTTCATCCTTCATAAACTTTTCGAGTAATGACTATTTGGGACTGGCGAACGATCCTGAGTTGGTCGAAGCATGGCAAAACGGGTTGTCTCAGTATGGCGCTGGCAGTGCAGCGTCGCCATTAGTCACCGGGTTTAGCCCAGCTCATCGAAACCTAGAAGCTCAGCTGTGTGGGTGGCTTGGCTTCGAACGTGCCATTCTTTTTAGTTCTGGATTCAGCGCTAATCAAGCCCTGTTGTTTTCTTTGCTCGAGAAAGATGACGTCTTGCTACAAGACAAGCTTAATCACGCCTCTTTGATGGAAGCGGGTGTACTTTCTCCTGCCACAATGAAACGCTTTAAGCACAACGATGTGCAGCACCTTGAGTCGTTACTAAGCCGTTCTCCCCAATCGTTAGTCGTGACGGAAGGCGTTTTCAGCATGGATGGTGACCAAGCCCCTCTCGATATCATGTCTTGCTTGACCAATCGACACGACAGTTGGTTGGCGGTTGATGACGCTCATGGCATCGGTGTATTAGGCGACAGAGGGGCAGGAAGCTGCAATGCTGCGCAAATCACACCTGATATTTTGGTGGTGACCTTCGGTAAAGCATTTGGTCTCTCCGGTGCTGCGATTCTATGTTCAGCCGAGGTGGGTGATTACTTAACCCAGTTTGCACGTCATCATGTCTATTCGACGGCAATGCCGCCCTCACAGGCTGTCGCTTTGTCGCATGCTTGTCAGATGATTCAAACCCAAGAGTGGCGCAGAGAGAAACTGACAGAGTTAAGTGCTCATTATGCGGAGCAGATGAAATGCGTACCGGGCTTTGTTGATACCAAGACTCCGATTAAGCCATTGGTGATAGGCGAAGCACAGACGACATTATCGGTCGCAGATGAGTTAAAAAATAATCAGATTTGGGTGACAGCAATCAGGCCGCCAACTGTACCAGCAGGAACAGCTCGTTTGAGAATCACATTAACTGCCAATCACACTCAAAAACAGGTTAGCCAGTTAAGCAGTTTGTTACTTAAAGCTATCGAATCCAGACCTGTATTAAAGGAAGAGGCTCAGTAAATGTCACAAGAAGCAGTAGTGCATGAATACCTAGGCCAAGACAAAAGTGCAATTGCCGAAGCGTTTGGTAAGGCAGCAACTACCTATGATAAACACGCTGAGTTTCAGCGCGATGTTGGTCACCGATTGCTGGATAAGCTACCAAACGATCTTTCTGGTGTTAAGGTGCTCGATCTTGGTTGCGGGACGGGCTATTTTTCAGAGCAATTGTTGAATCGTGGTGCAGAAGTGGTTTGTGCCGATCTCTCTATTGGAATGCTAGAGAAGGCAAAGCAGCGTTGTGGTTCTGCCGTCTCTTTATATCAGCAAGCTGATGCCGAACAATTGCCGTTTGCAAATGGAAGCTTTGACATTGTTTTTTCGAGCTTAGCTTTGCAATGGTGTGACGATTTATCGTCACCGTTGAAGGAGATGAAGCGTGTGACTGTAGCGGGTGGGCGGGTTATTTTCTCAACTTTGCTCGATGGATCACTGTTTGAGTTAGAAAAGTCATGGAGCAAAATTGACGCACATCAACACGTTAACCATTTTATTACAATCAATCAGGTAAAAATTGCGTTAGCGCAATCTAGCTGTACGGTTCATCAACTAGACTTGCCCACCATCACCGTTTGGTACGACACTTCATTTGAACTGATGCGCGACCTTAAAGGTATCGGCGCTAATCACGTAAGTGGTCGCTCACAAGGTTTAACAAGTCGTCGCATGTTGCAGCTTGTTGAACGGGAATATCGAGAGTTTAAAAACCATCAAGGTTTCTTACCAGCAACATATCAAGTTTGTTTAGGGGTTATTCAATTATGATTGATGCAGTATTCATTGCAGGTACGGATACCGAAGTGGGAAAAACTGTGGTTTCAAAAGCGATTCTTCAAGCTTTGGCCGCACAAGATTTATCAACAATTGGTTATAAGCCAGTTGCTGCAGGGTGTGAAAAGTACCCTGAAGGGTTGCGTAACAGCGACGCGCTGCATCTTCAAGAAGCGGCGACGCAAGATATTGCTTACGAAGACGTTAACCCATACGCATTGTTACTACCATCATCACCTCACATCGCAGCCAAGCATGACGGTGTCGTGATTGATGAAGCGGTATTATCGGCGAAACTAGACGAGCATAAGCAAAACTCTGACATCGTTCTAGTTGAAGGTGCTGGTGGCTGGCGTGTACCGGTTTCAGATGACGAATACTTGTCTAGTTGGGTTAAAAAAGAGCAGCTTCCAGTTGTATTGACGGTTGGTATTAAGCTGGGTTGCTTGAGCCATGCGCTGCTAACTGCTGAAGCGATTCGTGCTGACGGCTTAAACCTAGTAGGTTGGGTGGCTAACCGTATTAATCCAGGCACTGAACATTACGCGGATATTATTGCGATGCTTGAAGATAAGCTAGGTGCACCAAAGTTAGGTGAAATCCCTTACGTACCAAAAGCGAAGTCTAAGAATATTGGTAAGTACATTGATGTAGCACCTCTACTGAATCTTTAACAGCTGATCTTGGTTTGTAGAGAATATTTCGATTTCTAATCGTTTCTGCGTACTGATTTCATGAAAACCGAGTGGAATCTATTCACTCGGTTTTTTTGTATGCAGGGCTAAACTTTCCTATCTTCTTTTTTATCATCTGGCTTATAGCCCATGGTGCGAATATGCTCACCGTGAATGGTGTTTTTCATTAATGCCCACAAAGCCTCAAGGAATCGTTTGTGAGCAGCATGATGCCTAATGTACTTAACATGGATAAATATATAAATGGCGATGAAAAGTAAGGTCGCGATGGTGACGCCGTAGGCTTCATACAAAGTAATTATATTCATTTTTAGTCTCTTAATTTTTGTATAGGTAAATCGTGTCTATTGAGCTAAGTAGTTAAACCAACGCTTACTTCGAAATCGATAGATACAAGCGAACCACTTAAACAGAGTTTCCAAAAAGAAAAGCGCGAAAACCCACTCCGGACTCAACCCCATCAGTAAAGCGCCTATTGCGGCTAAAGGGATACCAAAACACCATTGAGTGATTAGGTCTTGGTATAAGCAAAATTTCACATCACCTCCAGCTCGTAGCACGCCAACGACCATGGTTGTTGGGAGTGAGCGCAAAATAATTCCTAAGCACAAAATCCCATAGAATTTATTTGCTAGCTCTATAGTTGTTGCTTCCAAGGAAGTGAAGAGAGCGAGAATCGTGTCTTTTAGTGCATACAGCGATAATGACACACACAAAGTAACCATGAATGCGATCACAGTGATCATAATGGCGTGGCGGTATGCCGAATCAAAGTCTTTTGCACCGATGTGGTTACCAACAATAACTGCCGAAGCATTTGCAATTCCGATTAAAAAGCTAAGAGAGAAGGCTTCAATTGGAGTAATGATCGACAAGACTATCAGCCCTTCATCGCTAGAACGCCCCATGATGGAGGTGTAAGCGAATAAGCCCCCGGCCCATAAGGCAAAGTTGATAGTGGTAGGGAGAGCCAAACGAGTAAGCTGTTTGACATGAGAAAACAGCAGTGCTTGTCTTATATCTGACAGGTTAAACAAAACTACATTTTTATTCAGTTTCAGGTAAATGATCGTTATTGCCACTTCGAGCAAGCTACTGATTAACGTGGCAACTGCAGCCCCCTTTAATCCCATCTGAGGTGCGCCGAAGTGTCCAAATATCAATACCCAGTTGAGCAATATATTGAGAATGATACCAAGACTGCTTAGATATAAACTGATTGAAGCTTGGTGTACTGAGCGTAGGTACGCGGCGATACTGCCAGTAAATGCCACGCAAAATAAGCTAAAGCTGGTAATAAATAGATATTGAGAGCCCAGAGCTTGCACTTCGACGTTATTGGAAGATAGACCCATAACTTGTGAATTTGCCAGTGCTAGAGCACCGAAAGGCATTAGTGCAAGCAGGCTTGATAGCAACCAAGTCAATGCAGTACTTCTTTTGGTTCCTTGGTCGTCCTTTTTCCCAAAGTACTGAGCAATTAAGATAGCGCCAGCCGTTGTCACACCGGAGAGAATGATGGTAGCAACAAATAAGGCTCGGCTAGAGACACCTGCCGCTGCAATATCGTTCTCGCTCAATTGACCAATCATGATTAGGTCAATCACTCCTTTGCTAGAAAAAAAGATACTTTGTAGCGTTATAGGGAGTGCGAGAGCAAAAAGCTGCTTTAAGAGTGGGGCATTAAATTGCACCAGTGGGTTTGAAGTTATTGATCTTTTTTTGGGAGTCATAGCACTAACAAGTAAGAAATACTGCTAGCAATTATGCTAGGAATTTCACACTCTTAAAAATCACTTATGATGGGGTTAGGCGTTCAAAAGGTGTTTTATGCATACGTTGGAACAACTGCGAGCTTTTATTGCTGTTTACGAGAACCACTCCTTTAGCGGAGCCGGACGATCTTTAAATAAAGATCGTACAACGGTTAGGGAATTGGTGAAGTCTTACGAAGATGCTTTAGGTTACGCTCTTTTTAATATCGTAGGAAGAAAGGCAGTAGCAACATTTGCGGCAGAAAAACTGTATCCACATGCGATTCTGGTGATTAGACAGGAGAGCAAGTTGGCCGAAGTGAGTCAATTCTTATTCTCTGCGTCGAGAACACATTTTAATATTGGTTATGATGTCGATTTTCCATTTGGTTTTTTGAAGAGTGTCGAGTTATGGGCAACTAAATGCTTTCCATTAGTGAGTATTAACTGGTTGGCGAGAAATCGTGAGGTTGGCCTTGATGAGCTGAAATGTGGTGCACTCGATTTTGCTATTTTCCCGACTAGAGGCGCTATTTCCCTAGGATTTCCAGCTCACTTCCAACACCTTGGGTATATTGATTATGGTGTATATGTTGGGAGCGATACTTCGTTGGCGCATAAACCTACTTTTGATCTTGAAGATGCTCAGTTGGAAATCCAATATCTGAGTGAAAACGCATTGAAAGCAGAGGGCGTTATAAAAGCGTTTTCATATAGCACGCGTATTGTTAGTAGTAGCGATTTAATCATACAGCTGCTTCAAGACCAAGGATGGGCACTATTGCCTAATCGAACTGCTGAAGGGGCTGTTAAGAAGGGCGATATAGAAAAGAAAGAGACGAGTTTGCTAAGCAATGATTTGAAAGTCCCCTTTAGCTTGTTTCATACCATTGAGTTAGAAAGTGACCCATTTATTAAAGCTCTTCGAAATGAGTGTGATTTGTTGGCTAAGCGATATTTCAATTAATGTTACTATGGGTAAATAGAAAAAAGGCTGCGATTGCAGCCCTTTTGCTATTTTAAGCCTGTGTAGAGTTAAGCTTGGGATCAATGTTCTTTTGTAAGTCCCATTAGTGCTTGTTGTGTCTCTGTGATGTTTGTCTGCGCAGCCTCTGGCGTAAGAATACCGATCTGTTTTTTCGCTTCTTCTTCAGTAATCCCCAGGTGACAGCACAGTAAATCGATAGCCATTTGAGTGTTAGTACCTTCAACCATGATCCTTTCCTTTTGTTACATGAACTAGCCAATCATTAATTGATTAACACTCTAAACTGAACGATAGAGGTAGACCATACTACTTAGGTCTAATGGACGAGTGCAAATTGCGCTACTCCCGTAATCAAATGTTTCAATTTAATGCTTAACCTTGTTTTCTTAATCTAAGACTATATGTATAAGTAAGTATAAGTCGTCAAGGTTGGAATCAATTGCTGTCTGCCTTGTCTATAACAATAAGTTTGATAAAAACAGCTTTCATGCGGAGATAAGTAATGAAGCGAGTAATGTTGTTCCTTGCAACCAACCTTGCGGTTGTATTGGTACTAAGTGTTGTTCTTAATATTGTATACGCAGTCACAGGTATGCAACCAGGTAGCCTCTCAGGCTTGTTGGTGATGGCTGCGGTATTCGGTTTCGGCGGCTCATTCATCTCACTAATGATGTCAAAGAAAATGGCACTTCGTTCTGTTGGCGGTATGGTGATTGAAAGCCCACGCAACGAAACAGAACACTGGTTGATGGAGACGGTAAGCCGTCAAGCTCAACAAGTTGGTATTGGTATGCCGACAGTGGCGATCTACGATTCGCCAGACATCAACGCATTTGCAACTGGCGCTAAGCGCGACGATTCATTGGTCGCAGTATCAACAGGCCTGCTACACAACATGACGCGTGATGAAGCTGAAGCGGTATTGGCTCACGAAGTTAGCCACATCGCAAACGGCGACATGGTGACAATGACGCTAATGCAAGGTGTTGTGAACACGTTCGTTATCTTCCTTTCTCGTTTCATTGCTAACATTGTGGCGTCGAACGACAACGAAGAAGAGGGTGGTAGCAACATGATGGTCTACTTCGGTGTGTCTATGGTGTTGGAGTTGGTATTTGGTTTCTTAGCGAGCTTCATCACCATGTGGTACAGCCGTCATCGTGAATTCCATGCTGATGCAGGTGCAGCGCACTTGGTAGGTAAAGAGAAGATGATTGCTGCACTAGAGCGTCTAAAGGTGAGCCACGAGCCACAACTAGAGGGTTCTATGATGGCATTTGGTATCAACGGTAAACGTTCTCTAACAGAGCTTCTAATGAGCCACCCACCGCTTGATAAGCGTATTGCTTCTCTACGTAACATGTAATCTCTAATATATTGAGAGAGTGCTAAAGGCTTCCTACGGGGAGCCTTTTTTGATCGTGGTTTAAGTGGCGATAGGAAGGAATGTGGTTTGCCTATTCTGAGAGCTTAGGTCGATCAAAGTGAGGTGACAGGTAGGGTTTGTGTTCTTGTTTGGTAAGTCTGTGTCTGGGCATGTTATTGCACGTAATAAAAAGGCTTCCACATGGGAAGCCTTAGTCTATTCTGCAATTCGAAATTCGAAAATTACAGCTTGTCAGTTAGCTCGACAGCTTGACCGATGTAGTTCGCTGGAGTCATCTCTTTCAGACGAACTTTCTCGTCTTCAGGGATCTCTAGGCCGTCGATGAATGCGCGCATGCCTTCGCCATCTACACGCTTACCACGAGTTAGCTCTTTTAGCTTCTCGTATGGCTTCTCGATGCCGTAACGACGCATTACTGTTTGTACTGGTTCAGCAAGAACTTCCCAGTTCTTGTCTAGTTCAGCAAGTAGTGCCTCGCGGTTAACTTCTAGCTTGCTAATACCTTTCAGAGTTGAAGTGTATGCAATGATTGCGTAGCCAACACCAACACCTAGGTTACGAAGAACCGTAGAGTCAGTTAGGTCACGTTGCCAGCGAGAAACTGGTAGTTTCTGTGCTAGGTGGCCAAATACAGCGTTAGCTAGACCAAGGTTGCCTTCTGAGTTTTCGAAGTCAATTGGGTTAACTTTGTGCGGCATGGTAGATGAGCCGATTTCACCAGCAATCGTCTTCTGCTTGAAGTGACCAAGAGCAATGTAGCCCCAAACGTCACGGTCGAAGTCTAGAAGGATAGTGTTGAAACGAGCGATCGCGTCGAATAGCTCTGCGATGTAATCGTGAGGTTCGATTTGAGTTGTGTATGGGTTCCAAGTTACGCCAAGAGATTCAGTGATGAACTCTTCTGAGAACTGGTGCCAATCTACTTCTGGGTATGCAGAAAGGTGTGCGTTGTAGTTACCAACAGCGCCGTTGATTTTCGCTAGGATCTCAACGTTTTCGATTTGCTTGTATTGACGTTCCATACGGTACGCAACGTTCGCCATCTCTTTACCCATAGTAGAAGGAGAAGCAGGCTGACCGTGTGTACGAGAAAGAAGAGGAATGTCGCGGTATTCGTTCGCAAGCGCTTTGATTGCGTCGATTACGTTGCGGATCTCTGGAAGAACAACTTCGTCACGAGCTTCTTTTAGCATAAGTGCGTGAGACGTGTTGTTGATGTCTTCAGAAGTACATGCAAAGTGAATGAATTCGTTTACAGCGTGAAGCTCAGGAACGCCTGCTACTTTCTCTTTCAAGAAGTATTCTACGGCTTTCACGTCGTGGTTTGTTGTGCGCTCGATCTCTTTGATACGTTGAGCGTCTTCTTCGCTGAAGTTAGCGGCTAGTTCATCAAGAAACTGGTTAGCTTCTGCACTGAACGCTGGTACTTCTTTGATTGCATCAGTAGCTGCAAGCTTTTGTAACCAACGAATTTCAACGATAGAGCGGTACTTTAGTAGGCCAAACTCACTAAAGATGCTGCGTAATGCAATAGTCTTACTTCCGTAACGGCCGTCTACTGGTGAAACAGCAGTCAATGCTGACAGTTCCATGGTGTTCTCCTGAATTGAGTTTTCTAAATTTTGAGAGGTTTATACCAGTAACAATCTCAATTGTCACGCACATTGCGCAAACGTTTGCGTGAGAGTTGTATTGATACAAAAAACAAGCTCGCGACGAGGCGCGAGCTAATAAGTTACATTCGAGCTAATAGGATTTGAGCCTGCTCGATCATCTTCTTGCGACCGAAGATAAGGTGACGACGTTTGCCGCCAACTTGACGCCATAGAACAGCACTTCGAATCCCTGAGAGTAGTAGGGCGCGAACCTTGTGTTGGCTCGAGGTTTGTTGAAGTACCGCTGGTGTACCAGAAACCTGAATACGAGGGCCGATTGGGCTTACAACATCAAGGTAGATGCTCGCTAGGTTGCTGATCATTTGTTCATCAAACAAGTCGAAATGTTCACTCTGGCGCTCTGCTGTTTGAATGCGGTCACCAAGCTGAGACATAGAATCGTTGCGAGATGATAGCTTACGTTCAAGCGCCATTAAGCTGATGATGTAACGAGTAATATCGCTACCAGCAGGAGTACTATCGATACCTTTTACTAGGCACTCAAGCCCAAGTTTTAGGTTAGCTTCACGCCCAAAAACACCCACAGTGTTCGCTGGGTTAGTGTTCAAAATAGCACTGAGTGAAGCTTCGAAGGCATCTTTATCACAATGGCCGTCTTTCGCTACTTGTTGAACCAAAGCCACAGCTTGGCAAATTCCGGCGAAAGCAATGGTACGGTCATAAAGTGTATTAGCCACGTAGTAACTCCTAGTTGTCTTCTATCGTTTGTCGTTCGATCAGTTAGATGCGTTTTTCGATGATACCACCACCAAGACATACGTCATCTTGGTAGAATACTGCAGACTGACCAGGGGTCACTGCGATTTGTGGCTCGTCAAAAATAACCTTAATGTTCTCGTCATCAATTGGGATGATTGTACAAGGAATATCGGTTTGACGGTAACGTGTTTTTACCGTGCATGTCATAACTTCAGTAATTGGTGTGCGATTTACCCAATGAAGCTGAGAAGCGATCAAACCTTCTGATTTTAGAAGTGGGTGATCCTTACCTTGTACGGCAATCAGAACATTACGTTTAAGGTCTTTTTCGCCAACAAACCATGGGTCTTCGTTACCGCCACCGCCTTTGGTACCACCAATGTGAAGGCCTTTACGCTGACCCAATGTGTGGTACATCAGACCGTTGTGTTTACCAATCACTTTACCTTCTGGTGTTTCGATATCACCTGGTTGTGCTGGTAGGTATTTGCCAAGGAACTCTGTGAACTTACGCTCACCGATAAAACAGATACCTGTCGAATCTTTCTTCTTCGCGGTGATTAAGTCTTGCTCTTCAGCAATGCGTCGAACTTCAGGCTTCTCTAGTTCACCAACTGGGAATAGGCTGCGCGCAACTTGATCTGAGCTTAGTGTGTAAAGGAAGTAGCTTTGGTCTTTGTTGCTGTCTAGACCGCGTAGCATTTCTGGTTTAACGCCAGCCTCTAGTTCTTCTTGAGTCGGGAAAGTACGACGAACATAGTGACCCATCGCAATGTAGTCTGCGTCTAGTACTTCATCGGCAAACTCTAAGAATGCTTTGAATTTGATTTCTTTGTTACAAAGAATATCTGGGTTAGGCGTACGGCCTGCTTTGTATTCCGCAAGGAAGTATTCAAATACGTTGTCCCAGTATTCTGCAGCAAAGTTGATAGTGTGAAGGTGGATACCTAGTTTGTCACATACCGCTTGAGCATCAGCAAGATCTTCAGCTGCTGTGCAGTATTCTTCGTTATCGTCTTCTTCCCAGTTTTTCATGAAAAGGCCTTCTACCTGATAGCCTTGTTGCTGAAGAAGATACGCCGATACTGACGAATCTACACCGCCGGACATACCGACAATTACTTTCTTTTCGCTGTTTCCAGAGCTGATATCTGACATGTCTAAACACCGTTACTATTACTTGGTCGCAGATTCTAACAGAAAGAGAAACGCCGTGACAGATCCGAGACCGGAATCACAGTTTCATTTGCACAAATAGTGCGCTGAGTTTGTTAGGAATCGCATGAGAGCGAGGTGAGTCGCTAGGATGTCAGAAGTATATGTGGCATAGTCGCTCGAAATCCAAGACCTGAGATAAAAAAATGTCTGAACAAAACGAATTTATGCAAGAAGAGCAGTTGATTGAAATTATTGAAAATCAGCTAGAAGACGGCCAGCCAATTAAGGTAAAAGAGACGTTAATGCGTCTGATGATGACAGGCACACCGCGTGAAGATGCAATTGCAGCAATGGCATGTGCACTTGCCGTTGAAGTATTTGACGTAATGAAAAATGGCGCAGAGTTTAACCAAAAGCGTTATGCCGAGCATTTAGAGATGCTGCCTGATTTAAGCTTTATGGAAGGCGAATAAAAAAATAGCTCAGCAAACGTTTGCTATAGTTTGAATGATTGCCGCGTTAAATATAGCGCGGTAGAATCCGCCACCTATTTCCCCTTGACTTAGACTAGCCCTATGAAATTCCCTGGACAACGTAAATCAAAGCACTATTTTCCGGTTCACGCTCGTGATCCATTAGTGAGCCAAGCTCAAAGCAGTAAAAGAATGTCACGTACTCATATTATCGGTATTGACCAAACTTTGGTGGATATTGAAGCAAAAGTGAGTTCTGAACTTATTGAGAAGTACGGTTTAAGTAAGGGACACTCACTGGTTATCGGTGATGAAGCGGCTGAGTCTTTATATCAAGAACTCAAAGAACAGTGCTTAATTACCAATGAATATGCTGGTGGCACTATTGGTAATACATTACACAACTATTCAGTCCTGGCGGATGACCGCTCAACACTGCTGGGCGTAATGAGCCAAGATATTAAAATCGGTAGTTATGGTTACCGCTATTTATGTAATACATCAAGCAGAATGGATTTGAACCATTTACAAGGGGTAGATGGCGCAATTGGTCGCTGCTTTGCATTAATTACTGAAGACGGTGAACGTACTTTCGCAATTAGCGAAGGTCAAATGAACCAACTAAATCCAGAAAGTATTCCTGAAAAGATTTTCAAAAGTGCTTCTGCTTTAGTATTAACTGCTTATTTAGTTCGTTGTAAACCAGGTGACCCTATGCCTGAAGCAACAATGAAAGCGATCGAATACGCGAAGAAATACGATGTGCCTGTTGTTTTAACACTGGGTACGAAATTTGTTATTCAAGACGATCCTGAATTCTGGAAAGATTTCTTAGAGCAACACGTAACTGTTGTTGCAATGAATGAAGACGAAGCTGAAGCTTTAACTGGCGAAAGCGATCCACTAGCTGCCTCTGATAAAGCGCTAGACTGGGTAGACCTAGTATTATGTACAGCAGGTCCTGTTGGCTTATTTATGGCGGGTTACACAGAAGATGCAGCGAAGCGTGAAACATCACTGCCTTTGCTTCCTGGTTCAATTGCCGAATTCAACCGTTACGAATTTAGTCGTCCGGCTCATAAAGATCTATGTGAAAACCCAACGAAAGTTTATTCACATATTGCTCCTTATATGGGCGGTCCAGAAAAGATCAAAAATACTAATGGTGCTGGTGATGCTGCTTTATCGGCTTTATTGCATGATATGGCTGCGAATAAGTACCACAAAGAAAACGTGCCAAACTCAAGCAAGCACCAACATTCATTCCTGACATATTCTTCTTTCTCACAAGTTTGTAAATACTCAAACCGTGCAAGTTACGAAGTATTAGTTCAGCACTCTCCACGTTTATCTCGCGGCCTTCCTGAAAGAGAAGACAGCCTAGAAGAAGCGTACTGGGAAAGATAAGAGATTTTGTTTATCTGGTGCGCATGAGTTTATCAAATGCGCATCTATGTTTATAAAAAACATTGAAGAGTAACAAAATATAAAAAAGGCTCCGAAAGGAGCCTTTTTTGTTTCTGAATATATTGAAGCCGTAAATAATACTTTGGTCGACTTAAATATTAATTCTATTGCTTAGTAGGTAATTGGATTACTCACTCTGCAAACTAAACGCTTAGATAGCGAAATCTTCCAGAGATTTACCAGCATCTAGTTGTTCTTGGATAGCTGAAGGCGTACGACCTTGGCCTGTCCAAGTTTTCTCGTCACCGTTTGCGTCTACGTATTTGTATTTAGCTGGGCGAGGAGCGCGTTTTGCTTTTGTTGTTTTAGATTTTGCTTCACCAGAAAGTGCAGCAATAAGATCAGCAACATCAATTCCGTCTTTTGCAATTTGCTCAGCAATAGCAGAAAGTTTAGCTTCTTGTGCTGCTTTTGCTGCACGTTCTTCAGCTTCAGACTCTTGACGCTCTTGTACAACAATAGTTAGCTTGTCTAGCGCTTCTTCTAATTGCTCAAGAGTTAATTCACGTGAGAATGCGCGAAGGCTACGGATATTTAATAGAGTTTTTGTTAATTCAGACATGATATTTTCCATCAAGGTAAACTAAATAATCCACCTAATAATAAACAGAGCTTAGGAATAAAACAAATAGTATTTCTTCTATTACATATTTAAATATAAAAGTGAGATGAATAGTTGAAAATTTCCATGCACCTTTCTATTGAATTTATAATAGATATTAAGATTATCTTAAAAACTGATATGTGACTGGTGGAGTAATTACCTTATGTTGACTACTCTTAGGTTGATTAGTTCATAAATAAAAAGCTGCTTTTTCTCGGAATGATATGTTGCATTGTTGCTCTTGATGGGTACAATTGCGGCTACCTGATGCGATGCTTTGGTTAATCATTTGTTAAACTATTGTTTGATTGGTTAATAATGTTGTCGCACGTAGAGGTGCAATTATAAAAAGTAGTTTTCGTTGGGGTGATGCCAATGAACGGGAATGAAAGGTGTAATTGCCGAAGTAAATTGTATATCTAAGCAATTTGCTGGGGTTGTGCTCAATAGGTACAACACTGCCATAGTCTTAATTTTAAACTATGGAGCGCTACTGTAGGGTTGGGTGAAGTGTTCACTTCCCTTTCGCTTAGTTCAACATGAACTTGGTCAGCCGTATCAAGTTTGTCTGCAGTAGATCTCTAGCCAAATAAAAAACTGGTTTTTGAAGATCATGAATTTAATAGATTTTGCAACATCTCCTTTATCTTTGCTTCCGCCACTTGTGGCTTTAAGCCTTGCTATTGTTACCCGCCGTGTATTGGTTTCTTTGGGTGTCGGTATCGTTATGGGTGCCATCTTGCTGGCTGACTATTCAGTAGGTAATGCCGCTAGCTACGTATTTACTAAAGCATCTGGTGTTTTCATCGAAGATGGTGGTATCAATACTTGGAACATGAGCATCATTGCTTTCCTAATTATTCTTGGAATGACAACAGCGCTATTAACGCTTTCTGGTGGTACTCGTGCATTCGCTGAGTGGGCTCAATCTCGAGTTAAGAGCAAGCGTGGTTCAAAACTGCTTGCTGCATTTTTAGGTGTATTCATCTTTGTTGATGATTACTTCAACAGCTTGGCAGTGGGTGCAATCTCTCGTCCTGTTACAGACCGTTTCTACGTATCTCGCGCTAAGCTAGCTTATATTCTTGATTCTACTGCAGCTCCTATGTGTGTGATCATGCCAGCTTCTAGTTGGGGTGCTTACATCATTACTATTATTGGTGGCATCCTAGTAACACACGGTGTGACTGAGTATTCAGCTCTCGGCGCTTACGTTCGTCTAATTCCAATGAACTTTTATGCGGTATTTGCACTTCTTATGGTGTTCGCAGTGGCGTGGTTCGGTCTAGATGTTGGTAAGATGCGCGATCACGAGATCGAAGCGTCTCAAGGCCGTGGTTTTGAAGGTGACAACGATAGCCAGCAAGCTCACGATCTAAACGAAGAGCTAGATATCGAAGAGAGCGAGAACGGTTCTGTTTCTGACCTAATCATGCCGATCGTTTCATTGATCGTAGCGACTGTAGCTGCGATGCTTTACACAGGCGGTCAGGCGTTAGCTGCTGATGGTCAAGCGTTTAACCTACTTGGTGCATTCGAAAATACAGATGTTGGTAAATCTCTTGTTTACGGTGGTGTTATCGGCTTACTAGTAGCACTAGCGACAGTATTCAAGCAAAAGCTATCTATGGCCGATATCGCAAGAACAATGTGGATTGGTGCAAGCTCTATGTTTGGCGCAATCCTAATCCTTGTGTTCGCATGGACTATCGGTTCTGTAATCGGCGACATGAAAACAGGTTCGTACCTATCATCTCTAGTAACGGGCAGCATCGATTACCACTGGCTACCAGTTATCTTGTTCCTTCTAGCGGGCGTTATGGCGTTCTCAACAGGTACTTCATGGGGTACGTTCGGTATCATGCTACCTATCGCAGGTGACATGGCAGCAGCATCGGATATCGCACTGATTCTTCCTATGTTAAGTGCGGTTCTAGCGGGTGCAGTATTTGGTGACCACTGTTCTCCAATCTCTGATACGACGATTCTGTCTTCTACTGGTGCTCGTTGTAACCACATCGACCACGTATCGACACAGCTTCCGTACGCGCTTTCAGTCGCATTTGTATCGTGTATTGGCTTTATTACCTTAGGTATGACAGCTTCTATTGGTATCGCATTCAGCGCTGCAGCACTAACGTTCGTAGCTGTATGTTTCGCTCTGGCTTATTTCTCTCGTTGCAAAATGGCGACATGTAAAAGCTAAAAACGAAAGTTAATCAGTAAACTATCAGGGAGGCGTTGGCCTCCCTTTTTTATGCCTGTTAATTTAATTTTAAGTTTCGTGAAAAAAGTTCGAATAAATGGTTGAAAAAGGATCTTACCTTAGTTAGTGTGGAGACAAGACAGCAAACAACCTAAGAGCTGATAAGTATGCGTAAATTAGTAATGAACATTCATCACCATCATCACCCTATCTAGTCTTTCGGGGAGATTTACGTATACCCGGGAGCAAGATTACTCCCGGAGGTTAAGTCAAAAGAATTTAGATTTAAACCCTCGGGATGACAGAGTCTTCCGAGGGTTTTTTAGTTTTAGCGCTTTTAAATAATCAATAAATTCAAATATTTGCACAGGGATACAGCAATGCAGACACAACGCCTAAGAATCGCAATTCAAAAGAAAGGTCGCTTAAGTAAAGAGTGCCAAGACCTACTAAAAAAATGTGGTGTTAAATTTAACATCATGGGTGAGCGCCTAGTGGTTCATTCACTAAATATGCCAATTGACCTGCTATTAGTTCGTGATGACGACATCCCAGGTCTTATCATGGACGGTGTGGTTGACCTTGGTTTTATCGGTGAAAATGAGCTTGAAGAAGTTCGTCTAGATCGCCTTGCTCTTAAAGAGCCAGCAGAGTTCGAAACACTACGTCGTCTAGATTTCGGTGGCTGCCGTTTATCTATCGCAATTAACAAAGATGAAGAGTACAACGGCCCACAAGATCTAGCGGGCAAGCGTATTGCAACAACCTACCCACAACTACTTAAAGCCTACATGGACGAGCAGGGTGTTGATTTCAGCACTTGTATGCTAACAGGCTCGGTTGAAGTAGCTCCTCGCGCTGGCCTTGCTGACGCAATCGCGGACTTGGTTTCTACTGGTGCGACGCTAGAAGCAAACGGCCTAAAAGAAGCGGAAGTGATTTTCCAATCTAAAGCGACCTTGATTCAACGTACTGGTGAATTCGACGCAGACAAAACAGCATTGATTGAAAAACTACTGACTCGTATGCAGGGTGTTCAACAAGCGAAAGAGTCGAAGTACATCATGCTACACGCGCCAACGTCTCAGCTGGAGCAAATCAAAGCACTACTGCCTGGTGCTGAAGATCCAACGGTTCTGCCACTGTCAACGGACAAAGATAAAGTTGCTGTTCACCTAGTAAGTACAGAGAACTTGTTCTGGGAAACGATGGAACAGCTGAAAGAGTTGGGCGCTAGCTCGATTCTAGTACTACCAATCGAAAAAATGATGGGGTAATGACGATGAGAACCGTTGTTTGGCAATCTTTAAGTGAGTCACAGCAAGACTCGGTATTAGAGCGTCCCGCTATTACTGAAGGTGCAAACATCACAGCGACAGTTTCTGATGTTATTGCAAAAGTACGAAATGAGGGTGATGCCGCGCTTAAAGAACTGACTGAGAAGTTTGACCGCGTGACTCCAAAATCAATTCGAGTGAGCTCGGATGAGATTGAAGAAGCGAGCGCTCGTTTAACTCCAGAAATGAAGCAGGCGTTAGAACAAGCTTACAGCAATATTGCTAAGTTCCATGAAGCTCAGAAACCTCAGCCAATTAAGGTTGAGACGCAACCAGGTGTTGTGTGTGAGCAAGTGACACGTGCAATTAACACGGTTGGTCTGTACATCCCGGGTGGCAGTGCGCCGCTTCCGTCAACGGTTCTTATGTTAGGTGTTCCCGCTCAAATCGCAGGTTGTCGTAAGGTTGTGCTTTGTTCGCCTCCACCAATCGCTGACGAAATTTTGTACGTCGCTAAGCTTTGTAAGATCGATGAGGTTTACAACGTTGGTGGTGGTCAAGCGGTTGCTGCGATGGCTTACGGTACGGAAAGCGTTGCTAAAGTCGATAAGATTTTCGGCCCAGGTAATGCCTTCGTAACTGAAGCGAAACGCCAAGTGAGCAACGACTTCCGTGGCGCGGCGATTGATATGCCAGCAGGCCCATCAGAAGTGTTAGTGATTGCTGATGAAACGGCAGACGCAGACTTCATTGCGGCTGACTTGTTGAGCCAAGCGGAGCACGGACCTGACTCGCAAGTGGTGTTGGTAACACCATCGCCATTGATTGCAGATCAAGTAACCGAAGCCGTTCAAAAACAATTGAAAGAACTGTCTCGTGCGAGTATCGCTCAGCAAGCGTTGGCATCAAGCCTAATTATCATTGCTGAATCTATCACTCAAGCGATTGCTATTTCGAACTTCTACGGTCCTGAACACTTGATCGTTCAAACCAAGAATCCACGAGAATTGCTGCCATTGCTAGATAATGCAGGCTCTATTTTCCTTGGTGACTGGTCTCCAGAATCTGCAGGTGATTATGCCTCTGGTACTAACCACGTATTGCCGACCTACGGTTACACAAAGACGTATTCTAGCCTTGGTTTAGCCGATTTCTCTAAACGTATGACGGTGCAAGAACTGACAGCCGATGGCTTAAAAGGTCTAGCTCCGACTGTAGTAACAATGGCGGAAGCCGAAGGCTTGGATGCACACAAACGCGCTGTGACCATCCGAGTTGAAAAGTTAAACCAAGCAAAATAAGGGCAGGGCATGGAAAAGTTAGCGAGAAAACAAGTTCAGGCTCTTACACCTTACTTGTCTGCAAGACGCATTGGCGGCACGGGTGACGTTTGGTTAAACGCCAACGAATCCCCATTCGATAACGAGTACAACGTAAGCTTGTCTCGTCTTAATCGCTACAGCGAATGTCAGCCTAAAGAGTTGATTGATGCTTATGCTCAATATGCAGGTGTGAAATCAGATCAAACTCTGACAACACGTGGTGCCGATGAAGGTATTGAACTGCTGATTCGTGCTTTTTGTGAGCCGAACGAAGACGCTATTCTTTACTGCCCACCAACCTATGGTATGTACGCGATTAGCGCTGAGACGATTGGTGTTGAGCGCAAAGTTGTACCTCTAACTGCTGAATGGCAACTCGATCTTCCAGCGATTGAAGCTCAGTTAGACAACGTGAAAGTGGTGTTTGTTTGTAGCCCAAATAACCCGACTGGTAATTTGGTTGAACGTAAAGACATCATCAAGTTACTTGAGATGACTCAAGACAAAGCGATTGTGGTGATGGATGAAGCGTACATCGACTTCTGCCCAGAAGCGTCAACCGTTGATTTACTTGAGCAATACCCGAATCTAGCGATTCTGCGTACCTTGTCTAAAGCTTTTGCATTGGCTGGACTACGCTGTGGCTTTACGCTGGCGAACCAAGAGCTTATCGATGTATTGTTGAAAGTGATTGCGCCATATCCAGTGCCAATCCCTGTTGCGGATATCGCGGTTCAAGCACTTTCAGAACAAGGTCTTGCAAGAGCAAAGTTTCAGGTTTTGGACTTGAGCGCTAACCGAGCATACTTACAGGCAGGCCTAATGGGGATGCCTAACGTTACGGTATTTGATGGTTGGGGTAACTACCTTTTGGTTAAATTCCCGAACGGTGACGAATTGTTTAAAGCGGCATGGGACAGTGGCATTATCTTACGTAATTCGCCAATTGAAGACTGTGTTCGAATTAGTATTGGTAACCGCGAAGAGTGCGAAAAGACACTTGGATTCATTCGTAACTTTTATCAGTAACGAAAGGCTTGCCAGTAATAACATTTGTTAGCCTTTATTCGATGAATAATAGGCTGACAAATGAAATCAATATTTTGGGTTAGCGTTTGATTTTTGCTAGGCCACCAGATTTAAAATTAAAAGGAAGTTCAAGTGAGTAAACAACAGAAAATACTTTTTATAGACCGCGATGGCACCTTAATTGTTGAGCCGCCAGTAGATTTCCAAGTAGACCGTTTAGACAAACTAAAATTTGAACCGCTAGTGATTCCTAGCCTACTTGCATTGCAAGATGCTGGTTACCGTCTAGTGATGGTAACTAACCAAGATGGCCTTGGTACTGATAGCTACCCACAAGAAGATTTCGATGCGCCACACAATATGATGATGGATTTGTTCGAATCTCAAGGCGTAAAGTTTGATGACGTGCTTATTTGCCCTCACTTTGACGAAGACAATTGCTCTTGCCGTAAGCCTAAGCTAGGCATGGTTAAAGAATATCTACAGGGCGGTAAAGTCGACTTCCAACACTCTGTTGTGATTGGCGATCGAGTAACGGATCTTCAACTTGCAGAGAACATGGCAATCCGCGGTATTCAATATGGCCCAGATGCTGAAACGGAAGGCACGCTAAACTGGCCACAAATTGTAAAAGACCTGACGGTTAACGCTCGTGTTGCTGAAGTGGTTCGTACCACCAAAGAAACTGACATCAAGGTAGCGGTAAACCTTGATGAAACCGGTGGCAACAAGATCGATACAGGTATGGGTTTCTTTGACCACATGCTTGATCAAATCGCGACACACGGTGGTTTCCAAATGAACCTGACCGTGAAAGGCGACCTGCACATTGATGATCACCACACAGTAGAAGACACAGCACTTGCGTTAGGCCAAGCTCTGAAAGACGCGCTAGGTGACAAACGTGGCATTGGCCGCTTTGGCTTTAGCCTGCCAATGGATGAGTGTTTCGCTCAGTGTGCGCTAGACCTCTCTGGCCGTCCATACCTGAAGTTCGATGCTAAATTTAGCCGTGAGCAAGTGGGTGACCTTTCAACGGAAATGGTGGTTCACTTCTTCCGCTCATTAACTGACACGCTAGCTTGTACGCTGCACCTTTCTTCTGCTGGCAACAATGATCACCACATCATTGAAAGCCTATTCAAAGCGTTTGGTCGTACACTTCGCCAAGCAATTAAAGTTGAAGGTACTGAGTTACCGAGCAGCAAAGGCGTCCTGTAAGGAATGGGTATGAAAGAGCAGAAAGTCGTCATTATTGATACTGGTTGTGCCAATGTTTCATCGGTGAAGTTCGCCATTGAACGTTTGGGCTATGCGGTTGAAATTTCAAAAGAGCCAGAAGTGGTTCTTGCAGCTGACAAGTTATTCCTACCCGGTGTAGGCACAGCAAGTGAAGCGATGAAAAACCTACAAGAACGTGACCTTGTCGCTCTTGTAAAGCAAGTAGAGAAGCCTCTACTTGGCATTTGTTTAGGTATGCAGCTTCTTGGTAAATTGTCTCAAGAGAAAGGCCAAAAGGCTGACGAGCTAGTTGAATGTCTAGGCTTGTGCGAGGGTGAGGTTCGTTTACTGGATACGGGCGATTTACCACTGCCACACATGGGCTGGAATACCGTCACAGCAACACCGAATCACCCTCTATTTAAAGACATTGAAGAAGGCGAGTACTTTTACTTCGTTCACAGCTTCGCAATGCCAGTAGGTGACTACACCATCGCACAGTGTGATTACGGTAATCCGTTTACCGCAGCGGTGCAAAGCGGTAACTATTATGGTGTTCAGTTCCACCCAGAACGTTCATCAAAAGCTGGTTCTAAGCTGATTCAGAATTTCTTGGAATTGTAATAAGGATTAGGCAGCGGCTAACGTTGCCATATAAGGAATGTAAATGATTATTCCCGCATTAGATTTAATTGAAGGCCAAGTAGTTCGCTTATTCCAAGGGGATTACGGGCAAGTGACAGAATACAAAGTAGACCCAGCAGAGCAGTTCAATCTATATCACCAAGCTGGTGCTGGCTGGCTGCATCTTGTTGATTTAACAGGCGCAAAAGACACCACTGCTCGCCAGTTAGACCTGATCGCGAAGCTACTTGATGGTACGCCGGCTAATATTCAAATTGGTGGTGGTGTACGTAATGAGCAAGATGTGATTGACCTACTTGAAGCCGGTGCACAACGTGTTGTTGTTGGTTCAACAGCAGTGAAGCAGCCTGAGCTTGTTAAAGGTTGGATGGAAAAGTACGGAGCTGAAAAAATTGTTCTTGCTTTGGACATCAACATTGACGAAAACGGCACTCGCAAAGTGGCGATTTCAGGTTGGCAGGAAGATTCAGGCGTGACCATTGAAGCGTTGATTGAAGATTACCTAACCGTTGGTCTTAAGCACGTGCTGTGTACTGATATCTCTCGTGATGGCACGCTAGAAGGATCAAACGTAGAGCTTTACGTGGATCTTTGTAAGCAGTACCCGCAGGTTCAATTCCAATCATCAGGCGGCATTGGCAGCCTAGCGGACATCGAAGCTCTAAAAGGTAGCGGTGTGGCTGGTGTGATTGTGGGGCGTGCGCTACTTGATGGCAAGTTCACCGCAGAGGAGGCGTTTGCATGTTGGCAAAGCGAATAATCCCTTGTTTGGATGTCCGTGACGGACAAGTGGTAAAGGGCGTTCAGTTCCGTAACCACGAAATCATTGGCGACATCGTTCCGCTAGCACAGCGCTACGCAGAAGAGGGCGCGGATGAATTAGTATTTTACGATATCACGGCATCAAGTGATGGCCGTGTTGTCGACAAGAGTTGGGTAAAGCGTGTCGCTGAAGTGATCGATATTCCTTTCTGTGTAGCTGGTGGTATTAAATCAGCAGAAGATGCAGCGCGCATTCTAGAGTTTGGAGCTGATAAAGTATCCATCAACTCGCCAGCACTGGCTAATCCACAACTGATCACTGATCTTGCTGATAAGTTCGGCGTGCAGTGTATCGTTGTTGGTATCGATTCATACTTCGATAAAGAGACCGGTAAGTATCAGGTTTACCAATTCACAGGCGATGAAGCGCGTACCAAAGCAACCAAATGGGAAACCAAAGATTGGGTGCAGGAAGTACAAAAGCGTGGCGCAGGTGAAATCGTACTAAACATGATGAACCAAGATGGTGTTCGCAACGGTTACGACCTTGAGCAGCTCAACATGGTGCGTGAAGTGTGTAACGTGCCTCTGATTGCTTCGGGTGGCGCAGGTGCAATGGAGCACTTTGCTGAAGCTTATAACAAAACCAATGTGGATGGAGCGCTCGCTGCTTCAGTATTCCATAAACAAGTCATCAATATTGGTGAATTAAAGCAGTATCTAAAACAACAAAGTGTAGAGGTGCGTCTATGAGTTTTGCAGCGACAGAAGTAAATACGCTAGCTGAACGTATCAATTGGGATAAAGTCGACGGTCTCGTTCCTGCGATTGTACAAGATTTCCAATCAAGCCAAGTGCTGATGATGGGTTACATGAACCAAGATGCGCTAGCTAAGACGGGCGAAACAGGTCAAGTGACTTTCTTCTCTCGTACTAAAGAGCGCCTTTGGACCAAGGGTGAGACTTCAGGAAATGTTCTGCAACTGGTGAACATGTCACTTGATTGCGACAACGATACGTTGTTGGTTAAAGTTAATCCAATTGGCCCAACATGCCACTTGGGTACAACAACATGTTGGGATTCTGACCCACAAGAAGAGTCTCAGATGGTGTGGCTTCATCAACTTGAGCAGCTACTGGCTGCCCGCAAGGACGCAGATCCTGAGTCTTCTTACACTGCCAGTTTATATGCCCGTGGCACCAAGCGTATATCGCAAAAAGTGGGCGAAGAAGGCGTTGAAGTCGCGCTTGCGGCGACGTCGGGCGATAAGGCGGAATTAGTGTGTGAATCTGCGGATTTGATTTACCACCTAATGGTTCTTCTTCAAGACCAAGGTCTATCAATGAACGACGTAGTTAATAAACTTAAAGAGCGCCATAAGTAATCTATCTTTAGGATACATCTAGATAAGTAAAGCCCCGTAAACATTGCGTTTACGGGGCTTTTTAGTGTCAATCTATGAGTCGAGTTCTTTGTCTTTATGTCTCGTCACTCCAAGGAGCCTTAGCGACATCAGGAATCTCTTCTGTTAATCTGACTTCCTAGTTGCGCGAGTTACCCGCAGCACTTCTTGTACTTCTTACCACTACCACAAATACATGGGTCATTACGGCCGATCTTGAAGCTTTCAACCGTTTGGTTTAGGCGAGGATCTATCTCGGGCTCTGGTTGGCTTTGTTCTGGGAACTCACCATCGATATAGAACCAAAGGCCGTTTTCACGAACAAAACGAGAGCGTTCTTGCATACAGTATTGTGCGCCGTCTTCATTGAAATAAGCTTTAAACTCAACAAAGCCCTCGTTTTCGTGAGAACCTTTCGCGGTATCGATAACCTCTAGCCCCGCCCAATCACTGTCGATTGATTCAGCAATCCCTTCTCTTTGAGACTCAGCATCACAGCTAGGATGATAGGTAGCAACCACATAATCGACCAATCCTAAAACATGCGCGGAATAACGAGAGCGCATCAACTGCTCTGGCGTTTCTACTGAGCTGTGATCAAGGTGTGCTGATTCACAGCACTTTGGGTAAGTATTGTTGCTACCACATGGGCATAAAGACATGGTCAAATCCTGTAAAAATGGCCTCTGAGTAAGAGGCCATAAATGAATGCGTTGGAGTTTAACAAGAAACTAAAGCTCACCAAAGTGTAGTTTTAATTTAAGTAGATTCGTGATGTTTAGGCGGGAGCTAATAAATCTTGAGCCCAAGCCGTCGCCTCATCATAGGCAAGGCCGAGTTGAGCCTCGCTGAGTTTGAGGAGATTGCGAATACGAGTTGCTTCATCCCATCGAGCTTGCTCATAAGCGACCACCATGGCTAAGACCGCGCCTAATACACCTTTGCGTAGTATTAGTGCTTGTTTTATCTCTTCGTCAATTGGTACTGAATCCAGCACTTGCTTTAACGGTTGATCAAACAATGAATCCAATAACGAGAACATACCGGTTAAGAAAGCTTGTCCGGGCTCAACCTTCACGTTCATCTTTTCGACTAGCAGTTCGCATTGACGAGCGCGAATCACCGCTAAGCCATAAAGTGAATCTGGTTTGTCTTCTTTCGCCGATGCTATCGCTACGAGAGATACAAATTTACGCAGTTTCTGCTCGCCTAAATAAACCAGTGCTTGGCGGAACGAGCGGATGGTGGTTGCTGAACCACCTGCTGAGTTTACGTAGGTTAGTAGCTTATAGGAAAGCGTCACGTCTAACGTGATCAGTCGTTCTACTTCACCAAAATCGATAGGATCGTTGGCTATCTCTTTCAGTAGCTGGACGATGGTCAGAAAAGCGGGGTTGAGAGCGCGAGTCTGGATCATTTCAGGTTTGCTGAAGAAATACCCTTGGAAGTAACTGAAACCGGCTTTGTTTGCTTGCTGATATTCCTCGTAAGTCTCTACTTTCTCGGCAAGAAACTTGATATCCAGCCCTTGCATAGAGCTCATAAATATTGAGGCTTTTTCGATAGATATCAGACGGATGTCGAATTTGATAATCGATACGTAAGGTAAGAAGCGCTTCCACGCCTTACTTGGAACAAAGTCATCCAGAGCGATGGTGTAGCCCGCATCATAGATAGTCTTAATTGCTTCAAGTAACTCATCGGTCGGTTCGCAGTCTTCAAGAACCTCAACGACTAAACTTTCTTTGGGGAACAGAGTCGGGACTAAGTTGATCAGGCTTGCATAGGGGAAATTAACGAAACCCAGCTTATCACCCAATGTATTGTAGTGGGTCGATAAGAAATGGTCAGATAGCAAACGGCTTGTAGCGAGCTCCGGTTCTACTTCAGGGAAAGTGTTCTTAGGACCATCCCTGAATAGCAACTCGTAACCTATGGTTTTCTTATCTGCATCGAGTATGGGTTGACGCGCTACGTATGAATATTTCAACTTGGTACTGTGTTCGGTTTATTTCTGATAGAGAGATAATAGCTAATTTGCTAGAAATTACCATACACAATCGAAGAAACTCTGACCCACTATAACAATCAAACTGAAAGTTTAAGACTGTTGTTGAAAGCTGTTGCTAAACGCTCGATTCTGTAGTTCAAAACTTTGTGGAGTAAAGACCAGCACGGAACCTTGTGTATACCAATCACCAAGTACGATACGTGTTTTAGTGCAATTGTTAGCATCAAAAGTATGGACGTTCGGCCGATGTGTATGACCGTGGATCATAAGGTCGACATTATTTTTCGCCATCACGTTTTCGACCTCTTGCTGTGTCACGTCCATGATGTCCAAAGATTTGGTCTGTTTGTCATCTTTAATATCTGACTGAACCTTAGAGACGATCTTCTTTTTAATGAAGAATGGGATTCTGTTGAAGATCCACTGTAGCCAAGGTTGATGGACTTTTTCACGGAAGGCGAGGTATTTGACATCTTCAGTACATAGAGTGTCGCCATGCAGTACCACGGCTTTTTGTCCGTAGATATCGATAGTTGTCACTTCGTCTAGAAGCTGCACACCAGTCTGTTTTGCAAATCTTTTACCGACCAAAAAGTCACGGTTACCTTGCGTGAAGTAACAGGGTACGCCTGTTTTCACCAAATCGATAAAAGCTTGGCGAATAGAAGTCGCGAACTCACTCTTGTCGTCGTCACCAATCCAGAACTCGAAAAGGTCGCCTAACACGTAGAGTGCATCGGCTTCTACCGCTTCATTTTTCATGAAGGTTAGGAAGCAGTCCGTGATGTCTTGTCGTGACGGAGCAAGGTGCAGGTCTGAGATAAAATATGTTTTCATACAGTTTGAAAAAAAGGGAGCGAGTGCTCCCTTGTCCTAATTATTGATGTATCAATGCTGAATACGAATCGAAGGCTAAATTAAGCTTCGATTGTTGTACCAGTGATGATCACTTCTTCTAGTGGTACGTCTTGGTGCATACCCATAGAACCAGTGCTAACACCTTTGATCTTGTTTACTACGTCCATGCCTTCTACAACTTCTGCGAATACACAGTAACCCCAACCGTCTAGGCTTTCGCTACGGAAGTTAAGGAAAGAGTTGTCGTTTACGTTGATGAAGAACTGAGAGCTCGCTGAATGTGGTTCCATAGTACGAGCCATAGCTAGCGTACCAACTTTGTTCGCTAGGCCGTTATTTGCTTCGTTCTTGATAGTTGCGCGAGTCGCTTTTTCTTTAAGGCCAGAAGTCATACCGCCGCCTTGAATCATGAAACCATCGATAACACGGTGGAATAGTGTGTTGTCGTAGAAACCGTCACGGCAATACTGTAGGAAGTTTGCGCTTGTTTCTGGTGCTTTTTCTTCGTTTAGTTGAACTTTGATGTCACCAAAATTTGTGTGAAGGATGATCATGATTGTTACCTTACTGTATTTTTAATATGAAAGGCGATTCTAGCCTAGTTTGATTGAGTTTCAAAATACGAAATCGTCAATAGATAACAAGGAGTTTAGCCGATTTGGTGGTGAAAGGTATTACCTATTAAGGTATGACTTGTTATACTGCGGGCTTATTTTGATTAATCCATAAAATAGTTAGAGATCATGCTAAAGATATATAACACGCTCACAAGACAGAAAGAGGAATTCAAACCAATTACAGCTGGCAAAGTCGGCATGTATGTCTGTGGGGTAACCATATACGATCTCTGTCATATTGGTCATGGCCGTACGTTCGTTTCTTTCGACGTTGTGACTCGCTACCTGCGTTACTTAGGTTACGACCTAACGTTCGTTCGTAACATCACAGACATCGACGACAAAATCATTAAGCGTGCGAACGAAAACGGTGAGTCTTGCGATTCTCTGACTGAGCGCCTAATTGGTGAAATGCATGCAGACTTCGATGCGTTGAACATGAAGCGTCCAGACGTTGAGCCTCGTGCAACGGAATTCATTACTGAAATCATTGAGCTTGTAGAAAAGCTGATTGAACGTGGTTTTGCTTATGTTGCAAGCAACGGCGACGTAATGTTCGAAGTTAAGAAGTTCGAAGAATACGGCAAGCTTTCCAAGCAAGACCTCGATCAGCTTCAAGCTGGCGCTCGTGTTGACGTAGAGTCTGCAAAACGTAGCCCGCTAGATTTCGTTGTTTGGAAGATGTCTAAGCCAGGTGAACCAACATGGGAATCCCCATGGGGTCCTGGTCGTCCAGGCTGGCACATTGAATGTTCAGCAATGAACTCGTCTATTCTGGGTAACCACTTCGATATCCACGGTGGCGGCTCAGATCTACAATTCCCACACCACGAGAACGAAATCGCGCAATCTTGCTGTGCACATGGTACTGACTATGTAAACACATGGATGCACAGTGGCATGGTGATGGTAGACAGAGAAAAAATGTCTAAGTCACTAGGTAACTTCTTCACTATCCGTGATGTGCTAGCACACTACGATGCTGAAACAGTGCGTTACTTCCTAATGTCTGGTCACTACCGTAGCCAACTGAACTACAGTGAAGACAACCTAAACCAAGCTCGCGCATCGCTAGAGCGTCTATACACGTCACTTCGTGGCCTAGACCTTACTGCTGCACCTGCTGGTGGTGAAGAGTACGTAACTCGTTTCTCTACAGCAATGAACGATGACTTCAATACGCCAGAAGCATACTCAGTGCTGTTTGAAATGGCTCGTGAAATCAACCGTATCAAGACAGAAAGCATTGAAAAGGCGAGTGGACTTGGTGCGTTGATGCGTGAACTAGCGGACATCATCGGTATTCTTCACCAAGATCCAGAAGCATTCCTACAAGGTGATGCAGCGGGTAATGATGACGAAGTGGCTGAAATCGAAGCTCTGATCAAACTGCGTAACGACTCTCGTGCTTCAAAAGATTGGGCAAATGCCGATCTTGCTCGTGATAAGTTAAACAAGTTAGGCATCGTTCTGGAAGACGGCCCAGAAGGTACGACTTGGCGTCGTAAGTAATCTTATAAAAAAGGGCTGATTTTCAGCCCTTTTTTCTAGCAAAAATTCTCGAATTTCACCTTTTCTATATTCAACTTTATTAGACAGGAATATTTCTGTGGCTCAGATGTATTTTTACTACTCGGCAATGAATGCGGGTAAATCAACAACGCTTCTTCAATCTTCATTTAACTACCAAGAACGTGGCATGACGCCGGTGATCTTTACGGCAGCACTCGATGATCGCTACGGTATTGGTAAAGTGAGCTCTCGAATTGGTCTTCAATCTGAAGCACAGCTTTTTAAGAGTGACACGAATCTTTTTGAAGCGATTAACGAGCTGAACGAGCAAGAAAAGCGTCACTGTGTACTTATCGATGAGTGTCAGTTCTTGTCGAAAGAGCAGGTATATCAGCTAACAGAAGTGGTTGATAAACTGCATATCCCTGTGCTTTGTTACGGGCTAAGAACAGACTTCCTTGGTGAGCTGTTTGAAGGCAGTAAGTATCTACTGTCTTGGGCTGATAAGCTGGTGGAACTGAAAACCATCTGTCACTGTGGCCGCAAAGCAAACATGGTAATCCGTACCGATGAGCACGGTGTCGCGATCGCGGAAGGTGATCAAGTAGCAATTGGTGGCAACGATAAATACGTGTCTGTATGTCGCCTTCACTACAAAGAAGCGCTAGGTAAATAAGCGTTTTTCAATATTTCGGTGATAACTGAAATACAAAGTAATGGAATAATAAAACGGTGGCTCAGTGCCACCGTTTTTGTTTTTATTGGTTATCGCTATCTATTCAAAGCCGAGTTTCTTAATCGCTTGATAGGCGTGATCCACTTCCTCTGGGATAGGCATTTCAATCTGAAAACCTTTAGCGGGGTACGATTTGATGCGTTCAAAATCCGCCACCAATGCGCCTAACACCATATCTAATGGCAACTCTTCATTAAAGTAATCGACCCAGTCCTGCCATTTGGAGGTTACGGTTATTTCCGTTGTCTCTTCAGGCCATTGTTTACTGAAGGTGGCGTAGGTTCGTTTCTCCATAAAAGGCTTCTGCACTAAGGTCAGTTTTTTCGGGGATAAGCCACACTCAGTAAGCAATTCGAATGTGAAGCGGACATTTTCACCAGTATTAGTCGCCTGTTTTTCAATGATAATGTCAGATTCCGGTACACCACTGTCTCGCGCAATCGCCGCAAAGGTTTCGGCCTCTGAACGGTCAAAATTGCCTTCAGTGAAGCGTCCAACACCACCGGAAAAAACGATGTAGGGCGCTATTTTTTGGTGATAAAGCTCGGCCGCATATTCCGCGACTCTTGTATCGTTGCTGCATAACACAAAAATACAGTCTGAAGGCTCAACTTTATGACCCATAGACATGAAATTCCAAAGCGTATCGATCGAACGGTGCAGCTTATTTAATGGTTGTTTAGTCATGAAGAGCGTCCAATGTGGATTCAAACTTAAACGAATAACCTAAGTCGAGAATCTTTTTTGAAGAGATCAGTTTGTCTGGGTCATTAACAATAGGTGGAAGTGGCTCGTTACTATTCGCGCTCTTTAAGGCCGCAGCATAGAACTCCGCTTTGCTTACTGTGTTTGGCGTTGTTACATTCGCGACTTCGTTATGCAGGTGACTGATTGCAAAATCAACCGCACCAATCGCATCATCAAGGTGCAGCATATTCGCTGGGGCTTGGTTGCTCACTTGCTTTAGTTTACTAGCAAATCTTGATGGGTGACGATTTGGGCCAATCAATCCACTAAAACGAAGGATGGTGTAATCGATATCAGAATCTATTACCGATTGTTCAGCTTGAAGCATGATTCGTGCGTTATCGGAAAATGAGTTAGCCTGATCGCTGTCAGCGAGTGCAAGCGCAAGTGATGCGTCATCTTCATAAAGAATGCCCGGTTTAGTTGGGTATACCGTCGTTGAACTGACCATGATGAGCTTTTTAATATTGGCTTTTTGACAAGCGCTAATAAGTAACTGCCAATAGTCGGCATACTCTTTTCCTGCGCCTTTTCTAAAGCCGGGAGGGAAGCTACCAATTACTATCTCGGAGTTGTTTTCGAGCAGTAAAGAGTAGAGTTGTCCCACGGTTTGATCAGGGTTTGACGAGTCAAAGCTGAATACTTCGCAGGGAATACGTTTACTACTGAGCGTGTCTGCACCTGCTTGGGTCGTTTTAGTGACGACGACGCGATTGCCATGTCTTTCTAGGTGTTCAGATAAAGGTGCGCCTACCCATCCAGCACCAACAATAAATATAGAAGCCATCTTTTCCTCACAACGACAAGCTAGGGATTTAATAAGCCTAACAAACCTTTGGCCAAAAATGAAAAAACTCCACGGCCGAAGCGAGTGGAGTTTTTACTATAACAGTAGCGCTTTATTTAAGTACGCGAAGTAGCTTGTCTGCACGCTCTGCCATCTCAATACCTTCATCGGTTAGGTAACCACCGTCTGGTTGAGTACAAAGGTTTTTTTCGAATAGGCGCTTAACGGCGTCTTGAGTCTCTTGGCTAGCCTCTTGATGAACTTTAATGCCGGTAGCAGCGCTACTTACATCAAATTGAAGAAGGAGGTTTAAATCAGCAATATGTTCAGCGTTGTACTTCATAATTAACCTATAAATTCATAACGTTCTCTACCTTCACCTTAGTGCGCATTCTCGGCTCAAGCAACAGCAAATAAATAGATTTGATAACTGATACCAAATTGAATGATTAATCGTCGCATGGTGAAGTTATTTTGGTTGGATTGAGTGATTTGTGCCCACTTAAATGGCGAATGATGTTTATTGCTAAATGGTTGTAATATATTGTTGGACTAGAAATATATTGCATTCAGCTAATATTGTACAAAAAAGGAAATGCATCAGTGAGAGCAAACAAAGTAGCATTAGTTCTTAGCATGCTATTTGCAATCTCAGGTTGTCAAAGCACACCCTCAGAGCAGACAGACGCAAATCAAACCACAAATAACAACAATGAATCTGCAGCAGAGGTCCGTTCTTTTCATTCAGTACAGGTTGTTTACGCAGAGTGGCAATCCAAGCTTGAAAGTCATGCTCAATTGTCTCTCTATGCTCCAGAGAATTACAATGAGTTGCTAGACGCATGGGAAGACGCTGAAAGTATTTATGCCGATTTACTAAAAGACGAAACGCGTCTGACTAAAAGTTATTCTATTTTTTCGAGCTTAACTTACGCTGAAGCCTTCGACGAGAAAATCGCACTAATCAAATCAAACTATGACGCAATCCTAGTGCTTAAGAAAAAAGCGGATAGAGTACTCGCTGATTCGATCGTGCAAATGGATTACCTAAAATACCTTGGTGCTGACACCATGTTTGCTTCGAGTTATAAGCGTTTGTATTCGGAATACAGTGAACTATTTGAGTATGTATTAGTTGATGAGCTAGAAGACGCTCAAGAAGCTCAAGTTGAATTCCTCAACAATGCTCGGCTGTTGGAAGTGAAAGTCGCACATAAGAAATACATCGAACCGTTAAAAGACGAATTAGAGTATTTAGAAGATGAAGATTTTGATGACGTTGTGCCGTTGACCTTTGCTAAGGCCTCTGCACAAATCGCGTTAGCTGAGAATCAGGTCAAAGCGAGCCCTCGTGAAAAGTCTATTATTGAAGATGCTGTTAAGGCTGCGGAGTTTGAGTTAGACCACGTACGAAGTGTCGCTCATGAAGTTAAAGTACTTGCGAGCGTAAAAGGGGACAAGTTCGAGCAATCGGTGTTGAATGCTGAAAATCAGCTATTAAGCATTTCACAAGTGATCAATGATGAAGATTACCGTGACGTTGTGCTACGTCTTCAGTCTCAAAAAATTGTTGCTAGCATTAAAGCGCTTAAAAGCTCAGACATGACAGCTTTGCTGAAATCTGAAATCGAGTCTCTAACTGAACAAGTTGCGACATTAGAAAACGCAAACCAGCAGCAGGCGCAGCAGTTGTCAGAAGTAACAAAACGTAGTCAACTTCTCGACGAACAGATAACCAAGAGTGATGCACATATTAAGAGCTTAGAAGAACTAGTGGACAGCCTGAAGACGCTTGGTGGTAAAGTTGCTAACGAAAGCGATCCTGATCTAGCACTCCCTAGCCCAGAACCAGACCTTACGGATGCTGCTTTAGAATCTGTGTCTGAAGAAGTGATTGAACCGTCGGTTTAAGACAACGAATCTCTTGAACTGTGATTGAGTTAAAAGCGCCTGAGGGCGCTTTTTTACGTTCTGTTGATCTATGTCAAAATCTAGAAATAAAAGTCTTAAAAACACGGTTTTAGTGTACGCCATTTCTTAGGTTTTAACGTAACTTGTTGATATTTATAGATGTGTTGTTTTTATCATTGATAAAATTTCATTCACCAGACTTTTCTTTTTACTACTAAAGTCGTATGAAATTTCAATATCATTCCAGGTTTGGCGTGTTCTTGGTTGGTGAGGATAATTAAGGCTTAAAATAGCTCTTGAATTCAGAAATGAAAGAGAGGATTATCGCGCTCCCGACGACATGTTTCAAAATGTAAATCATCATGAATCTAAACCAATTTGACTCATTATTACCGCCACAAATGGCTGAGCGCGCTGCAGATATTGGCGTAGGTAAAGCAACCAAAGATCCAATCAAATCTTTTCTTCTAGCGATTTCTGCTGGTATCCATATCGGTATTGCGTTTGTGTTCTACACCATCGTAACGACTGGTGCTGGCGATCTGCCATGGGGTATTACTCGCTTGTTGGGCGGCCTAGCATTTAGCTTGGGCTTAATTCTTGTTGTAGTTACTGGCGGTGAACTGTTTACCAGTTCGGTACTAACCTTGGTGGCTCGTGCAAGTGGCAAAATCACTTGGCACACTTTAGTGAAAAACTGGGCGACGGTTTACATTGGAAACCTGATTGGTGCGTTATTGCTGGTGGCTTGTATGCTACTGACGAAGCAATACATGTTTGATCATGGTCAGGTTGGCTTAAACGCGATGGCGATTTCTCAACACAAAATGCACCATGATTTCATTCAAGCGGTCGCGCTTGGCATCATGTGTAATGTGCTGGTGTGTATAGCGGTATGGATGACATTCAGCGGACGCACACTCACTGATAAGATCGCAGTGATGATCCTGCCAGTGGCGATGTTTGTATCAGCAGGCTTTGAGCACTGTATTGCAAACATGTTCCAAGTTCCGCTTGCTATCGGTATTAAGACATTTGCTCCTGCTGAGTTCTGGACCATGACAGGTGCTAACCCTGCCGATTATGTCGACTTAAACATGATCGACTTTCTGATGAATAATCTATTGCCTGTGACTTTAGGTAACATCATCGGCGGTGGTATCTTTGTCGGCATGTGGTACTGGTTAATCTACCTGCGTGACTAAGACATAGCGCCACTAATTATCAGTGAGTAGCCTGAGCGTTGATGAAGCTCACTTAAACACTCAACTTACTTATGACATTAAAAAGACGGTCTGCATTGCAGGCCGTTTTTTATTTGTGGAAAACCATGTCGTTCATGCCCTCAATTAATAAGAAAAGACTCAACAACAATGATCGGCACATGTGCATATGTCGTTGAAAGTAAGCAAAGATCAATGTGAATGATCTTTTGAAAGGGCGAAGTGGACAAAAAAGGATCTATATTGATTTGGTTATCCACAGATTCTGTGGATAACCTGTCTCAAATTCAGTGAGTAACCAGATCTCAAAAGAGGTGAGAGGTTATTTCGAAGGTTGGATTTGAACGAGAACTCGCCCCTCTTTAGTAAGTGATGTCTTTAAAGATAGGTGTAATGCGAGGGCCAAAGAGCAGCTCATCATCACGAAAATAGCCAACATGATCATCAATTGATATTTAATTGCGATCATTGGCGAAGCCCCTCCAAGAATTTGTCCTGTCATCATTCCTGGTAGCGTTACTAAGCCGGTCGTAGCCATAGACGCCATAATCGGAGACATCGCTTTCTGGATCGCTGTACGTACAAAAGGTGCAGCAGCGTAGCTTGGTGCGGCTCCTAGGGCGATTGCTGCTTCATATTCTGACCTTTGGGTTTCAAAAGCACCAAACAAGTTCTGCAGTGCCACGATATTACTGCTTAAGCTATTGCCTAATAACATCCCCGCAATGGGAATAAGGTACTGCGCATTAAATAGCGGCGTCGGTTTAATAATGAAAAAGCAGATGAATAGAACAATAGGTACACAGGTCACTGCAAGGCTAACGGCTACTGGGGCTAGCAGTAGCTTTCGGGGCAGTTTGGACTTTTCAACAATTGAGCTCGCACCCACTATTATCATGGCGAACAACCACAATAAGTTGACCCATAAGCTATTCAAAGTGAACAGGTACTCCAAGTAAACACCAACTAGAAATAGCTGAACAGCCATGCGAACAATGCTAATAGTGGCCTCTTTACCCAGACCTAATTTCAGCTTGTGATTAATTGCAATGGGCAGGATAAGAAGTGAGCTAAAAAACAGCAACTGCCACCAAGATATGTCTATAACGTCTTGCATAGTGCTTCCTTTTAATTGGATACACATCATATCTGAAAGTGCCAAATGATGCATTTCAGCTCTTCAACACTGAATTCAAAAAGTACTCAATAAATTAACAATGCGAGTACAAATTATTGGTCGTTTAAGGCATTTTTAGCTACTACTTAGTAGGTAAAACGTTAAAAACAGTTACAATGTAGTTGCAAAGGTGTTGGTTTTTAACATCTTTGAAATATACTTAATTCTTCACATTTGTTAATACTTTTTAATATGTTTCTTTAACTGAAAACAACTCTGGATGAGCTCAAAAAAGTATTGATTAGCAAGGGTTATAACGGGAGATTTCATTGAACCCTACTTTGCGTATGGTTTAAAATTTGTTGTTAGATACTCAAGAACTTTAGCCCCCTAGAATGGGCTACTCGAAATTACTAAATACAAAATAGGCAAAATGTATGAGTGATGTTAACAAAATTGAAACTGGCGAAAAACGCTCGCTGGAGTGGAAATCTTTCCTCTTCATTGCAGTGGTTCTCTTTCCAATATTAAGTGTTGCTTTTGTAGGTGGTTACGGCTTCCTAGTTTGGGCATTACAAGTGTTTGTATTCGGACCTCCTGGTGCTCACGGCGGCATGTAATGCCCTCTAGTAACAACAATTTTTAAAATCAATATTTAAGAGAGCTAAACATGAAATCATTTTTAGTTAAATTATGGCGCACTATGACACGCCCAGCAGTACACATCAGTTTGGGTGTACTAACTATGGGTGGCTTTATCGCCGGTGTTATTTTCTGGGGCGGTTTCAATACAGCGCTAGAACACACAAATACAGAAGAGTTCTGTGTAAGCTGTCACACCATGCGTGACAACGTATACGTAGAGCTACAAGAAACGGTTCACTGGAAAAACACATCTGGTGTACGTGCTACTTGTCCTGACTGTCACGTTCCACATGAATGGACAGCAAAAATCGCTCGTAAGATGCAAGCATCTAAAGAAGTATTCGCTCAAGTATTTGGTGATCTAGACACGCCAGAGAAATTCGAAGCTCGTCGTATTGAATTGGCTAAACACGAATGGGACCGTTTCTCTTCGAACAAGTCTCTAGAGTGTAAAAACTGCCACAACTACGATTCAATGGATTTCGAGAACATGCGCCCAACAGCGCGTATTCAAATGAAGAACGCAGCAGAGCGTGATCAAAGCTGTGTTGACTGTCACAAAGGTATTGCTCACAACCTCCCATTAGATATGGAATCGGCTAGTGGTATCGTTGGTGAGCTTGAGCAAGTTGCTAGCAGCACTTCTTACTCTAACGGTTCAGACGTGATTTCAATTCGTCACCTTCCAATGTACACGGATGAGACTGCAACCGTTGAAGCGGGTCTACTAAGCCCTGCAAGTAAAGTTGCTGTGATCGATGAGAAAGGCGACATGATCAAGATTCAAATCGACGGTTGGCGTAAAGCGAAAGGCTTCGGACGTGTAATCCAAGAAGACTTCGGTATGAACATCTCAACGGCGATCTTGACGAAAGAAGTATCTCAAAGTGACGTAATCACTGTTGGCGAGAAGAAAGAAGATGAGCTAACTGGCCTTCCATGGGAAGAAGTTAACCTAGCACTTTGGATGAAGAAAGAGTCTATGGTTGATAACTTCGATCCAATCTGGAACGCAGCTGGTCAAGCGTATCAATCTAACTGTTCAACTTGTCACTCACAACCAGATGAAGCGCACTTCAGTGCTAACGGTTGGGTAGGCATGCTAGATGGTATGATTGCATTCGTTAACTTCGATACAGATACAGAAGCATTGGTTCTTAAGTATCTACAGAAGCACTCATCAGATTTTTCTGAAGGCCATCACTAATAAGACGTCAATTGGAGTAACACAATGGCAATTACAAGAAGAAGTTTTCTGAAAGGTGTCGCAACGACGAGTGCGGCATCGGTTATCGGTCCAAGCTTATTGGCGTCGGCTTCAGCATCTGCTGCAGAAACAGACGGCACATGGAAAGTCTCTGGTTCTCACTGGGGTGCATTCCGAGCTCGCGTTTACGCGGGTAAAGTACAAGAAATTAAACCTCTAGAAATCGATCAGCACCCAACTGAAATGCTGAAAGGTATCAAGGGTATTATCTACAGCCCATCTCGTGTGCGTTACCCAATGGTTCGCCTAGATTGGTTTAAGAAGCATAAATACAGCGCAGACACGCGTGGTAACAACCGCTTTATTCGTGTGACTTGGGATGAGGCACTAGACCTTGTTTACCGCGAACTAGAGCGCGTACAGAAAGATTACGGTCCATGGGCACTTCACACAGGTCAAACTGGTTGGAGACAAACTGGTCAGTTCCACAGCTGTACTAACCACATGCAACGTGCAATGGCGCTTCACGGATACTCTGTGAAGAAAATCGGTGACTACTCGACAGGTGCTGGTCAAACGATCATGCCTTACGTACTAGGTTCTACTGAAGTTTATGCACAAGGTACATCTTGGGAACTTATCCTAGAAAACAGTGACAACATTGTTCTTTGGGGTAACGATCCAGTTAAAAACCTTCAAGTAGGTTGGACATGTGAGACTCACGAGTCGTTCGCATACCTAGAACAGCTGAAAGAAAAAGTTGCTAAGAAAGAAATCAATGTTGTTTCTGTTGACCCTGTTAAGAACAAAACAGGTCGTTACCTAGAAAACGAGCAGTTCTACATCAACCCACAAACTGACGTGGCGTTCATGCTTGGTGTTGCTCACGTACTTTACAATGAAGGTCTATACGACAAGAAATTCATCGAAACTTACTGTCTAGGTTTTGAAGACTTCATCAAGTACGTTCAAGGTGAAACGAAAGATAAAGTTGAGAAGACTCCTGAGTGGGCTGCTGCTATCTGTGGCGCTAGCGCGGATTCTATCCGTGACTTCGCTAAGATGCTGGTTAACGGTCGTACACAGATTCTTGTTGGTTGGAGTATCCAGCGTCAACAACACGGTGAACAGCCTTACTGGATGTGTGCAGTTATCGCGGCAATGGTTGGCCAAATCGGTCTACCTGGCGGTGGTATCTCTTACGGTCACCACTACTCTGGTATCGGTGTATCTTCAACTGGTTTCGCTGCTCCGGGTTCTTTCCCGCTGAACATCGACCAAGGTCAGAAGCCTAAGTACACAAACACAGATTACAACGGTTACAGCCGCGTAATCCCAGTTGCTCGTTGGGTTGATAGCTTGCTAGAGCCTGGTAAGAAGATCAAAGCGAATGGCGCAACGGTAACACTACCTGATATCAAGATGATGGTATTCAGTGGTAACAACCCGTGGCACCACCACCAAGATCGCAACAAGATGCGTAAAGCATTCAAGAGCCTACAAACTGTAGTTGCTGTTGATTTCGCTTGGACTGCAACTTGTCGTCACTCTGACATCGTGCTTCCAGCATGTACTCAGTGGGAACGTAACGATATCGATGGTTACGGTGCATACTCTGGCCGTGGTTTGATCGCGATGCACAAACTAGTGGATCCTCTGTTCCAGTCTAAGACTGACTTCGAGATCATGTCTAGCCTAACTAAACGTTGGGGTCGTTACGACGATTACACGCGTGGTATGGACGAAATGCAGTGGGTTAAATCTCTGTACGACGAATGTCGCGCAGCAAACGAAGGCAGCTTCGAAATGCCTGAGTTCGCTGAGTTCTGGGAAAAAGGTTTCCTAGACTTCGGTAAAGGTAAGCCATGGACTCGTCACGCTTCATTCCGTGAAGATCCAGAGATCAATGCTCTAGGTACACCTTCTGGTTTCATCGAAATCACAAGCCGTACTGTTGGCAACATGGGTTACGAGCACTGTCAGGAACACCCAATGTGGTTCGAGAAATCTGAACGTTCACACGGTGGTCCAGGCTCTGACAAACACCCGTACTGGCTACAATCTTGTCACCCAGACAAGCGTCTTCACTCTCAGATGTGTGAATCTGAAGAGTGGCGTGCGACTTACGCGGTACAAGGCCGTGAGCCAATCTACATCAACCCAGTTGATGCTAAGAAGAAAGGCATCAAAGACGGTGACGTAGTACGTGTGTTCAACGACCGTGGTCAACTACTAGCAGGTGCTGTTCTAATGGATAGCTACGCTCCTGGTGTTGTACGTATCGAAGAAGGCGCTTGGTACGGTCCGATCAACGAGAAAGTGGGCGCGCTAGATACATACGGCGATCCAAACACACTGACTCAAGACATCGGTACTTCTGAGCTAGCTCAGGCGACGTCAGCAAACACATGTTTGGTAGACTTCGAGAAGTTCCAAGGCAAACTGCCTCCAGTAACTTCATTCGGTGGCCCAATCGAAGTTTCTTAAGCATCTCGCTTAAAAACTAAGATTAAAGCTTGAATTAAAGCCCCTGTAAGCACTCTTACAGGGGCTTTTTGTATTTTATCTACCGAGCCTTGTATTTACGGTAAAGCAACGGTGTAGAGCGTATTGAGGGGGAGCTAGTAACTGTATAGGTTAGAGGGCGTTTACAAATAAGAGCGGTGGAGGGTAGTGATTAGAGTGACAAAGGGTTAGAAAGCAAAAAGGTCGATACCAAGTACCGACCTAAATAGAGACCTATCGAGCTGTGAGATCTAAACCTCGAACATAAACCAATATCCGTATGCGCAGATTAATGCGGGCACACTA
Organism: Vibrio sp. 99K-1; assembly: GCF_013114585.1. Classification (NCBI taxonomy): domain Bacteria; kingdom Pseudomonadati; phylum Pseudomonadota; class Gammaproteobacteria; order Vibrionales; family Vibrionaceae; genus Vibrio; species Vibrio sp. 99K-1. Next base: position 11,779 of record NZ_VTXF01000015.1, on the reverse strand, counting down.
GAGTACAACGTAGCGACCAATGCAGCTTTAGGTGCCATTGCAATGGCAGGGAATAGGGCATCACCATCATTTGAAATTGCATTACCTACCTGTGCTGAAAGTGGAAGCGCACCTGAAAGGTAAAGGCTAGTCACCAATAATTGTGGCCCACAGCCCGGTAGCAAACCCATCAGGACTCCAGCCAGGGGGAGCATAATTCCCCAGCTTGAGAATAGCGTCGCAAAATCAACATTTGCTATCACAGAACCAAACTCAAAGAACAAAAAGGCAACCACCACCCAAGCGGTAACAAAGTTTGTGTCCTGAGCGGTCTTTTGCAGTGGGTGAGAGCCGACACACTTTTCATCTTCACTTACCGCCGATTTGTAATCTTCAATCTCGCGAGTTAGCCCCCAAAGAAACATTGAGCTAATCAACAGAATAGCGCCGACCCATTCCATAGACATCTCGGGTAAGGCGAGCAGTTCGTTGACATCAACTTGAAAAGAGCCAAGAAGGGCAACCGCTGCTCCAGGAATAATTAGAACCGACCAAAGGTAGCCTTGCAGGTTAATCGCTTTTTTAGACACAGCTTCTTTGGTCTGAGATTGAGACGAACAGTTAACGGCAGATACATTTGTCTCAGCTTGTTTTGGACGTAAGAAATCATCGGCATGGAATAGGTTAATGATTCGGCCTGACGCAGTACCGACAATGACCCCCATCGCCATCATAGCTAATCCCGTTTTTGGTTCGCTGGCGATGAGTAGAAAGGCAGCATCACCCATAGTGGATACGAGCACGGCGACGACAGCGCCAAACCCGAGCTTACCTGAAATAAACTGAGTGGTTACTACGATTGCGCCACCACAGCCGGGTAAGGCGCCCATTAAGGCGGCAAACACAACTTGGTTAGAACGAGACTGATGAACCAGCTTGCTGAATACGTTGTCTTTGTTGATGTAAAGGCTCAACCAGTGGTAGACCGCTAGGGTTAAAGCGACATAACAAGATACCGCCCAGAAGGCGTCTGATAATGTGGTTACGGTCAATTCACGCGTTGCAGGTGCCGCGACCAAAGCTGCTAATGAAATAGGTAACAGTAGGCGCTTGAATGAGAGTGAAAACTGAGTTGTTTTCGAAGCGCGACTGCTTGGTAATAAAGAGATTAGTCGGTCCATAGGTGTTACTCAAAATAGATGTCTTAGGATTAATATATACGAATGATAATAATTATCAATTGCATCTTTGTTTTTTTATCTATTCTGGATGTGGGAGAAACCGACGAAACATGACCAATCTAAAAAAATAGGGTAAAGTATGCCTAATAAAGAGAGGCTCTATAGGTAGAGTCGTAATTGTTAGTGTAATAGGAAGAAACATGATTTTAGTTGTTGGTCACAAAAACCCTGATAGTGACAGTATTTGTAGTGCGTTAGTTGCAACTGAGCTTCTTAAAGCTCGTGGCGAGGAAGCGACACCAATTCGCCAAGGCGAGATCAACCGCGAAACTCAACACATTCTTGAAGTTGCTGGTGCAGACATGCCAGAACTTCGTACTTCTGTTGCTGGTGAGAAAATCTGGCTAGTAGACTACTCAGATCTAGCACAAGCACCAGATGATGTTGCTGATGCAGAGATCCTAGGTATTGTCGATCACCACCGTCTAGGCGACGTGATGACAGTAAACCCTATGGAAGCTTGGATCTGGCCTGTTGGTTGTACAAACACAGTACTTTTCAACATGTTCAAGATTGAAGGTCACGCTATCTCTCAACAAATCGCTAAGCTAATGATGTCTGCAATTCTTTCAGACACTGTTGGTTTCGCATCTCCAACTTGTACTCAAAAAGACAAAGACGCGGTTGCTGAACTTGCTGAAATCGCTGGCGTAGAAGACGTTGATGCGTTCATCAAAGCACTTCTAATCGCTAAAACAAACATCGAAGGCCTATCTGCTGCACAACTAGTAGAAAAAGACCTTAAAGGCTACCCATTCAATGGCCGCGATGTCGTTGTTGGTCAAGTTGAGCTTGCGACTCTTGAGCAAGTTGACGGCATGATCGAAGCGCTTGAAGCGGATCTTGAAGAGCGTTGTGAGAAAGACGGTCTAGCATTCGCAGCTGTAATGCTAACTGACATCACTACTGCTCAAACTCGTCTTCTTTACAAAGGTGAATGGGCTGAGAAATTGGTTAAGCACGAAAAAGACGGCATGCTAATGATGGAAAACACATTGAGCCGTAAGAAGCAAGGCTGGCCTTGGCTACAAGGTGAGCTTGTTTAATCAAGTCACTTAATAATAAACGCCTGCTAAATTTAGCAGGCGTTTTTCTTTGAAGTGAGCACTTTTCTTCATCGATAATATTTGCAGTTAAAAGCACTCTGCATAAAATAACTTTAAGCGCAAAGTTACTGACTAAAGTAGGAAATTAAGATGACTACACAGCTAGACGATAAAAGAATCGCAGAAATCAATAAGTATACGGGTGAGCAACGCCTAAAGTACTGTGTGAAAGAAATCGTAGCAAACCGTGAAGTATGGATCTTAACCGATGAGCACGGTTGTGTAATGCTAAACACAGAAGACGAAGATTGCGTACCTGTATGGCCAAACCAAGAGTTTGCTGAGTCATGGGCGACAGGTGACTGGGCTGAGTGTAAGGCTGAGTCTATCTCATTGAACAAATGGCACAGCCGCTGGACAAATGGCCTAGAAGACGACGAACTTGCTGTGGTTGTATTCCCTAATGAGCAAGAAGAAGGCGTTATCCTGTTCCCTGATGAATTCGACTTCGAGCTGAAGAAACAGGCTGCTAAGCGCTAGTTCTTTCGTCATACAGTAACATCGTAAGTCAGCGCTGCCTTTCTTAGGTAGCGCTATCATTCAATTATCCCATCTAAGTCGCTTCCAACTTATATTCGTCAATATCCAATCAATTGATACAAGGGTGCTTGCTGTGCGGTTTTAGAAGCTTGTTGAAGCACACCTGTTTTGCTGTATCTCCTGAGTATCTTTCGAACGATAGGTTTTACTTCAGATTTTGTCATTCCAGCTTTTAGTTCTGGTTCATACAATAGTTGCAGTAGCACTACATCTAACGGCGATAATAAGTCTTCTGGCGTGTGGTCGTTGAAAATAGAAGGGTAGGCTTTGTCTGAATCATTCGGCAGGCCAAGAACCTGTGTGATCTCTTCCACGATACAGGCGACGAGCTTGCCTCGAGATCTTGCCTGATCTACGGGAATTACAATCCCAGCGTAAACAATCTCACCTTGAGAATTGGTTCGATAACCCGCCGTACAGATGGCGCTATTTAAATGCTGAGTTGATTTGAGCTTGAGTACTGATTTCGCCTCAGACAACCACTGACTCTGCCTCGTGTATATCCACTTAACGTTCGCTTCGGACTCTTTACTGACGATTGTTATCGGATGCTGGGTAACTTCAGATAAGTGTTTGATATGAAGTTCTGTGAGCTCTTGATGAAGCTCTTTATCGCCGACACGATGGTCAATCCAAATTTTTATCGGTTGTTGCCACTTGGCGAGTGGTTTATTACCTGAGGAATATTCGTGTTGCAGTGCGACGTTGTAGAAGGCCGTTTCGACAAACGACTTGTCTAACCAAGTGAGTGGTGTACTTACGGCATTAAAAGAAACAGCAGCAAGCAAAAGGGGAAGCAGTGAAGCGGTTCTTAACATACTTTCCCTCTTACCGAATATAGCCTTGTAGCAACTTAGTGGTTTGGTGCTTTGGAGAAATGGCTCTCAACCAGTCTTTGAGTGATTTGGTGAGTTGGGTTGGTCAGCACTTCATCGGTATCCCCACTCTCAACCACATCACCTTCGTGCATCACGATGATCTTGTCAGTGATGTGCTTAACAATACCGAGATGCTGAGATACGTAAACGAATGATACGCCCATCTCTTCCTGCAGTTCCAAGAACAGATTGATTATCTGAGAACGCATTGCCATATCAAGACCATTCAGAGCTTCGTCAGCGACAATGATTGATGGCTGAAGTATCAAGGCACGAGCGAGACAAACTCTTTGCTTCTGGCCCGCAGCAAGCATCTGAGGGTAGAAGTAAGCATGTTCTGGTAGTAGACCTACACGTAATAGTGTGTCCTTTACACGGCGCATACGGGCTTCTGGCGGCATGTTGGTGTTTCGCTTCAGTGGACCTTCCAGAATACGGCCAATCTGAATACGCGGATTAAGCGATGTGTTGGGATCTTGGAAGATCATGCGAATCAACTTACAGCGCGTCGAATAGTCTTTATGCTCTAGCTTTTCGCCGTTTACACGAATCTCACCCGCAGTCGGTTCTACCATGCCTGCTAGCATTCTTGCTAATGTCGATTTCCCAGAGCCGTTCTGACCAATAAAGCCGATCGTTTGGCCCGCTTCAAGAGTAAAGCTTACCGGCTTAACCGCTTGATGAATCTTCTTACGGAAAAGACCAGAGCGAGTCGTAAAGTCTTTAGATAATTCACTGACTTCTAATAATGCACTCATGATTTCTTTTTCTTCTCCATATTCAGAGGGAAATGACAGTTAAACTTATGGTTTTTGATTCGTTTGGTATGTGGGATTTCCACACACTGTCTTTGCGCATATGGGCAACGAGGGCCCAATCGACAACCAATAGGAAGATGCTGTAGTGGAGGGATCGACCCTGGCAGCGACTGAAGCTTCTCTTTGTGTGGGATCCAGTCGTTAAAGTCTGGCATCGCTTTCAATAGAGCTACTGTGTATGGGTGCTTTGGTGCATCCAACAGCTTTTGTGTATCCGCAGATTCAACCGACTGACCACAGTACATAACGGTAATTCGAGTTGCCCATTGAGTGATGGTGGTTAAGTCATGGCCGATCAGAATGATCGTTGTGTTATTGATCTGATTCATTCGGCTCAATAAACGCAAGATCTGGGATTGGGTAATCGGGTCTAAGTCGTTGGTTGGCTCATCAGCGATCAACACTTTCGGCTTGGCTGCGATCGCCATTGCGATCATCACCTTTTGACACTCACCATCAGTAAGCTCATATGAGTAACTGTCCATTAGGCGAGAGTGATCTTTGATGCCGACTTTGTGCAAAAGGGCAATAGCTTGCTTCTTGCGCCACTTAAATCGTTGCCACCATCGACCTTCAAAGGCGTGTGAAGGGATCGCTTCAATGAGTTGATTGCCTACTTTTTCAGAAGGGTCAAGACACGTAGAAGGCTCTTGGAAGATCATCGCGATGTCACGAGCAATCACACGTCTGCGTTCTTTTGGTGTCAGTTGAAGCAGGTCAACGTTCCCCAGTCGCATACGGTCAGCAGATACCTTCCAGTTTTCTTTACAAACACCAACGATCGCTTTAGCAACCAAGCTTTTACCTGAGCCTGATTCACCTACTAAACCACGAATTTCCCCTTCATTGAGGGTAATACTCATTCGATCTACCGCTTTAACCATCCCTTGAGGGGTCTCAATTTCGATGGTTAGATGTCGAATATCAAGTAATGGCATTATTCGATTCCTGCATTTAACGCTTGGCGAACACCTTCACCGACGAGGTTAATCACAATCACTGTAAACATAATGGCTAAGCCGGGTAGAGTTACTGTCCATGGTGCGAGATAAATCAGCTCTACAGAATCACCTAGGATAGACCCCCATTCGGTACTCGGTGCTTGAGCGCCAAGACCAAGGAAACCTAAGGCGGTGATATCAAGAATTGCGACCGATAACGCCAGCGTAATTTCTAGTGCTACTACGGTAAGAATATTTGGAAGAATCGAGTTCCATAGCAGGTAGAAGTCGTTCGCACCATCAAGGCGAGAAGCAAGAATATAGTCTTTCTCTACTTCAGCATGCACGGCAATGTAGACCGAGCGAATAAAGCGCGGGATCAATGCCAAACATAAGGCCAGCAAGATATTGAACTCGCCAAAGCCAAGAAATGCCACAAAGATGATCGCCAGTAACAGAGACGGAATCGACATCACCGTATCAAGCAGGTGGTTTAGGGTACTTGATAGCAAACCACGCGTCATACCGGCAAGTACGCCAATGAGACAGCCGATAACCGCAGCGATAAAGGTAATCACGACCGCAGCGCCAAAGGTAAGCTGGGAGCCAATGATCAAGCGAGAAAGGATATCTCGACCTAAATCATCGGTACCTAAGAAGTATTCAACAGTGCCTGCTGGATCCCAAGATGGCGGTGTTAATAGATGACCCGTTTGCTCTTGCGCATCATGGGGCGCTAACCACGGAGAGGTGATCGTCACCAGAATGATAAGTATCAAACACCACAAGCCAAACATCGCAAGATTGTTAGAGCGGAAGCTACGCCAGAAGCGCTCAAACTGGGTAGGAATCTGTTCTTCTTGGTAGACGTTATTTGTTAGCATACCATTCCTTCCTTACCAGTGGGTTGACCATAGCGCCTAACAGATCAGACAGTATATTTGCAGTCAAAACCAGAGTTGCCACCACAATTACACCCGCTTGAATTGAAACGTAATCTTGATTCGATAAAGCGTCCAATAACCAACGACCAATGCCAGGCCAGTTAAAGATAGATTCCGTAATGATCGCAAGCGTTAACATACTTGAAAGTTGAACACCGACCTTAGGAATAATCGGTGGAATCGCATTGCGCAATACGTGCTGAGTCACGATCTCTCTTGTTGAAAGACCTTTAATACGTGCCGCGCGAATGTAGTTTTGCGTCATTACTTCAGCCACTGATGCTCGCATGAGACGAATAACTTGAGTCGTTGGTGCTAATGCTAAAACGAGACACGGCAACGCCATGTGTTCGATAACACTTTGTAGAGCATGTGCACGGTAGCGGCCTTCAGCGAAAAAGGCATCAATCATTGCAAAGCCAGTCACGTGTTCAATCTCGTAAAGGAGATCGTATCGACCGCCAACAGGGAACATCTCAAAATGCAGTGAGAAAACCATGATCATCAAGAGTGCGACCCAGAATATAGGTGCAGAGTAACCTGCCATCGAGGTAAACGAGATAGTGGTGTCGACAAATTTACCTTGTCTCATGCCCGCGATGGTCCCAAAAGGGATACCAATTAAGAGCGCTAATACAAAGGCAAAGAAACACAGCTCTAATGTCGCTGGGAAAACAACCACAAGCTCATCAATGATTGGTGTACCGTGCTTGCTTAAGCCAAAGTTTAGTGTTGATAGCTCTGTGATATAGCTGATCCAACCGGGCCAGAAATCTTGAATCGCCCACGGTGAGGTTTGATCGAGTCGCAGCAACGAAAAGCCGACCATCGTCAGGATCGCAAGCGTGATCACGAACAGATTAATACGTCTTAATGTATACCAAAACATCAGTGCACCTCTCTTCTGACTTGATCAAAAGGTTGGGCATTGAACGGGCTCTGTTTAAAGCCGGTTAGTGAACGATCATGTACGCGGAACTGCACTCCGTGAGCCAGAGGGATCACAGGAACTTCCTCGTTGAGAATGTTTTGGGCTTGGCGATACAAGTTGACACGGTGCCTTTGTTGGTTGATCTCTAAGGCTAAATCCAGAAGGAAATCAAAGTCTGAATTACACCACATCGATACGTTGAGACCTGCGCGCTCAGAGCTGCACGAGAGTAGGGGACGTAAGAAGTTATCAGGGTCACCAGTATTACCGATCCAACCTGTTAGCAGGAGATCTGTTGAGGCGATTGAAGACAGCTGTGTACGGTCGAATCGATCGTCAGTGTATAGTTTCAATTCGATGCCGATGTCCGCTAAATTAGCTTGGATAAGTTCCGCAGTTTTACGCGGACTTGGGTTGTAAGCTCTTGGCTCTAGCGGCACCCACATTGAAAGCTCTAATCCCGGCTCTACGCCAGCTTCTTTGAGAAGGGCTATCGCATAGTTTCGGTCATAACGCACTTGAACGTTGTCTTTCTGATGAGCCCAAGATGTCGGAGGCAGCAGTGTATAAGCCTTGGTGCCTGTACCGTAGTACACCGAATCAAGAATATTCTGGCGGTTGATAGCCAAGTTCAGCGCTTTACGTACGCGAGAGTCGCGTAGGGCTGGGTGCTCTGTATTAAGGGCGATGAAAGAGACATTCACCGCTGGTGTCGCGGATATCTGCAGCTCTTCATGTGCTTGAATGATTGGGATCTGGCTAGAAATCGGCGAGTTCAACACATCACACTCATTGCGCAGCAACTTAGCGAGGGTGCCGGTTCCGCGTTGTGAGGTATCGAAAACCACTTGGTCCATTTGCACATCACCTTTCCAGTAATGCTTGTTCTTTTTAAGACGCACCAAGTCATTGATTTGATATTCATCCAAATAGAATGGACCTGTACCAACCGGCTTTGAGTCGATTTCATTCTTCTCATCAGCAGCCACGAGTTGGTTAGCGTATTCCTTAGAGTGGATCACCGCGTAACTGGTCGCGATGTTATTTAGAAAGGAATTATCTGGTCGACTTAATTGGAATTTAACCGTTAAGTCGTCCACTGCCGTGATATCGACAATCAAATTCTTGAAGTCGATGCCCGCAAACCATGGGTATAGACCACCACCCACATAGTGGAATGGGTTTGAGCTATCAATGATACGTTCGAAACTAAAAACCACATCTTGCGCGTTCATAGAACGGGTTGGCGTAAACCAATCTGTGGTCTGGAACGCGACGTTAGGGCGCAGTTTGAAAGTGTATTCTGTACCTGATTTATCGACAGACCAGCTTGTTGCCAGGTTCTGTTGTGGTCGATAGGTCATAGGATCGAGTGTGAGCAGCGTGTCGAAGATTTGCGGGCTCAGCGATTCAGCTGTAATTCCGCTATCAACCAATTGAGGGTTGAAGGTACTAGGATTGCCTTGGCCACAATAAATGAAGCCTTTTTCACGAATTTGCTCGTGATTCACACTCTCACCACATCCGGCTAAAAAGCTCAGCGTGCAGATGCTCAGTGATAGTCTTATTAGTGCTTTCATAAAAAGAAATACTTTTCGAAACGAGGCGTTAGAGGTGCCTCAAGATCCGGACAATTTAACATTTTATTTATTCGGCTCCAAATAATAATCCTATGAGTGTGGCTATTTCTCACTGCCTTGTCCGACAATCGCGTACTTCCTCACCATTCCCCTTAATTGGTTGTAGGTGAGTCCGAGTAATTCGGCGGCTTGTTTTTGGTTGTACTTGCTCTGTTTTAACGCTTGATTGAGCAGCTTGATGTCTTGCTGCTCTTGCCATGCTTTGTAATCAAGGGGCAAAGAAAATGAACCTTCAGAAGAAGTATGGCTGTTGGATGGATCATTGCCAGTTTCTTGAGAGGATTCTTGATTCGTGTCCCATGCTGGCTTGAACGGGTTAAATACCAAAGATTCAATAGGATATGGATTCTTGCCATGTTGGTAGATGGCACGCTCAATGACGTTCTTGAGCTCTCTGACATTACCTGGCCAAGAGTATGCCAATAAGGATTCAATGGCCGATGGTGCAAAGCCAACAAACAAATCAAGCTCTAACTCTCGACACATCTTAATTGCGTAATATTCGGCCAGTAATGTGATGTCTTCTTTACGTTCACGAAGCGGCGGGATAGTAATTACATCAAACGCTAATCTATCGAGTAAATCGGCTCTGAATTCGCCCTTAGATGCCATTTCTGGTAGGTCTGCATTGGTGGCACATACCAGCCTTACATTTGCACTTAGCGCTTTTTGCCCACCAACACGTTCGTATTGTCCGTATTCAATAACCCGCAATAGTTTCTCTTGAACTGCAAGGGGAGTTGTCGCCAGTTCGTCAAGAAACAGTGTGCCGCCTTCTGCTCTTTCAAATCGGCCATGGTGGCGACCTTTTGAACCGGTAAAGGAGCCTGACTCATGACCAAACAGCTCTGAATCAATCAAGCCTTCGCTTAGTGTTGAACAGTTTAGCGAGATCAAGGGCTGGTCCCAACGCTTTGAGAGGTAATGGAGCCTCTGTGCAATCAGCTCTTTACCTGTGCCACGCTCGCCAATGATCAGAATAGGTCTCTCTATTGGAGCCAGTTGAGAAACTTTGTCCAAAACAGAGAGAAAGCTAGGTGATTCACCAATAAGATTCTGCTGCATAGCGGGTCCTTGTAGTAGCTGAGCGCTGGTGGAGATCATATAAGGGCTGTAATGGTGAAAAATACCAATACTTGGTTAAATTCATCATAGCATGGTTCAGGTTAATCGCCATTACATTGTAAGTGACTGATAATTAATGTCTTAAAAGTTGGCACGCTACTTGGATTACTTATGGTAGGTTTAACAACAAATGTAAATTAGCGAGCAAGTGGTGATGAGTCGCACAACGATTTAAAACGCATTTGCCTTCAATTGTAATTAAGGAGTTCCTCATGGGTATTTTTTCTCGCTTTGCAGACATCGTAAATTCAAACATCAGCGTACTATTAGATAAGGCTGAAGATCCTGAAAAGATGATTCGCCTGATTATCCAAGAGATGGAAGACACGCTAGTTGAAGTGCGCACTAACTCAGCAAAAGCGATAGCAGACAAGAAAGAGCTAGCACGTAAAGTTGAAGCAATCGAAACTCAAATTCTTGATTGGCAGAATAAAGCGACACTGGCACTGACTAAGCAACGCGAAGATTTAGCGAGAGCAGCGCTGATCGAAAAGCAAAAGCTGGAAGACATCATCAAGAGTCTACATACAGAGCAAACGTTAGTGCATGAAACGATTGAAAAACTGACCAGCGAGATTGGCAAGCTTGAAACTAAGATTGCTGAGACTCGTGCCAAGCAACAAGCACTGATGATCCGCAACAATGCAGCGAGCAACCGTCGTGATGTTCAAAAACACCTGCACTCAAGCAAAACTAATGAAGCGATGGCGAAGTTTGAGCAATTCTCGCGTAAAGTGGATGAATTAGAAGCTGAAGCGGATGTTTACGCGAAGACAGGCAATGCAAAATCGTTAGACCAAGAATTTGCAGAACTGCAGGCTCAAGATGAAATTGAAAAAGAGCTAGCGAAGCTGAAGCAACAAGTTGAAAACCGCGATAAATAATTCAGGAGTTGTCTATGTCCACATTTCTAATTGCAGGTCCACTGATTGTCTTTTTGATCTTCGTGGCACCGCTATGGTTATTCCTACATTACCGCAGCAAGAAGAAATCCAGTAATGGGCTATCGGAAACGGATCTTCAACGTCTGCATAAGCTTTCAGCACAGGCAGAATCGATGCAAGACCGCGTAACAACGCTAGAAAAAATACTGGATGCGGAGTCACCTAACTGGAGACGAAACTATGAGTAGAGATCTGTATCGCGATCCAATTAACGGTAAGTTGTCTGGCGTGTGTGCAGGGTTAGCGAACTATTTCGGCCTTGAAGTTTGGTTAGTTCGCATCATGGTTATCTCTGCTGCACTGCTTGGTGGTAGTTTTCTGGTGTTATTAGCGTATTTAGCTTTGACATTTATGCTCGAAAAACAACCACCTCAGTATGTTGACCAAATGAAGGCCAAACAAGAGCATACGCTCAAGCAGAAGCCTTGGGAAAAAGGGCAAACTGCAGAGTCTCTGTTGAACACTTTAGAGGGTGATTTCCAGAAGTTAGAGACCAGTGTCCGCAACATGGAAGCTTATGTCACCTCAGACACGTTTAAAGTGAATCGTGAATTTAAGAACATGTAGCGGTTAAACTTAAAAAAGATTAGATAACGGTTTAGGAAAATTTATTCCAAGCCGTTATTTTTTTTAATAATTTTCTCTAAATAAATCTTACGCTGACTGGTAAGTTACATGCGATTAATCTATGT
>NZ_VTXF01000014.1:0-146325 GCF_013114585.1 Vibrio sp. 99K-1 | reverse complement strand
ATGACTGTTGAGCTAATCGCTCCAATCGCAATGGACGAAGGCCTACGTTTCGCTATCCGTGAAGGTGGCCGTACTGTAGGTGCTGGTGTTGTAGCTAAAATCTTTGCATAAGATTTGACGAACCACTAGTAAAAAGGGCATCATTTGATGCCCTTTTTCTGCGCTAAAAAAAGAGTTGAACGAATTGGCATCAATTTCAGCTCTTAGTAAAGAATTAAACAGTCTTTTTGACTAAAATGACTGTTAGATGTGTTGTTCTGCAACGCAAAGGAATGTGCCCTGCAACAGCGGGGTTATTGTCGTCTATATTTAAGACTTATCACAGGTTGGTTTTATGAAAGCAAACGCTGAAACTCCTGATAGCTCAAGTGCAGCAGATACAATGAAGTGGGTAGTCGCTTTTGTACTGTTAGCCGCTGCTGTTGTGGGTAATTACCTGTATGGTGAATTGTCTGTTGTAATTCGCGCTGCAGGTGTAGTTGTGCTGATTGCTGCCGCACTAGGCGTTGCAGCAACAACAACTAAAGGTAAAGCTGCGATCGATTTTGCAAAAGAATCTCGCATGGAGATTCGTAAAGTGGTTTGGCCTACTCGCCAAGAAACTATGCAAACTACATTGATCGTTTTAGCTGTATGTATTGTTATGTCTCTAGTGCTTTGGGGAATTGACGGCATTATGGTCCGTTTAGTTTCTCTAGCGACTGGGGTGTAGAGGGTTCTGATTCATGAGTGAAGCTCCAAAAAAACGTTGGTATGTAGTTCAAGCCTTTTCTGGTTTTGAAGGTCGTGTTGCACAATCGCTACGCGAGCATATTAAAATGCACAACATGGAAGAACTATTTGGCGATGTGCTAGTACCTACTGAAGAAGTAGTGGAAATGCGTGCTGGACAACGTCGTAAAAGTGAACGTAAATTCTTCCCTGGCTACGTATTAGTTCAAATGATCATGAATGATGAATCATGGCACTTAGTACGCAGCATTCCGCGTGTTATGGGCTTCATTGGTGGTACCTCTGATCGTCCAGCACCAATCACTGATAAAGAAGCTGATGCTATCTTGAACCGTCTAGAGAAAGCGAGCGAAGCTCCACGTCCTAAGACTATGTTCGAAGCAGGTGAAGTGGTTCGTGTTAACGATGGTCCATTTGCTGACTTCAACGGTACTGTTGAAGAAGTAGATTACGAGAAGAGCCGCATTAAGGTATCTGTATCGATCTTTGGTCGTGCAACACCGGTTGAGCTTGAATTTGGTCAGGTTGAAAAACTGGACTAAGACTCGATTAATTGAACTAAGTTGTGGATAACTTATTAGCAACTTGTTCAAAATAAAAGAGTATAAAAAATCACCTTTTTAGGGTTGTTAAAGGCGCGAATTATGATTATAATTTCGCGCCTTTTTGCTTCTATGGAAGTAAAAAGCGTTAATTGAATTTATGGGGAGCTTGCCTTACGGCTAGCGCATGTACCCAAATATTAGGAAATATCATGGCTAAGAAAGTTGAAGCTTATATCAAACTGCAAGTTGCAGCTGGTATGGCAAACCCGTCGCCACCGGTTGGTCCTGCTCTAGGTCAACACGGTGTTAACATCATGGAATTCTGTAAAGCGTTCAACGCAAAAACAGAATCTGTTGAGAAAGGTCTACCGACTCCAGTAGTTATTACTGTATACAACGACCGTTCTTTCACGTTCGTAACTAAGACTCCACCTGCTGCTGTTCTTCTTAAGAAAGCTGCTGGCGTTAAGTCTGGTTCAGGTCGTCCAAACACTGAAAAAGTGGGTACTGTAACTGACGCTCAAATCCAAGAAATCGCAGAAACTAAAGCTGCTGATATGACTGGTGCTGACATCGAAGCAATGAAGCGTTCAATCGCTGGTACTGCTCGTTCAATGGGCCTAGTGGTAGAGGGTTAATAAGATGGCAAAACTTACTAAGCGTATGCGCGTAATCCGCGACAAAGTTGACGCGACTAAAGAATACGAAATCAACGAAGCTGTTGCACTTCTTAAAGAACTAGCGACTGCTAAATTCGTTGAGTCTGTAGACGTTGCTGTTAACCTAGGCATCGATGCTCGTAAATCTGACCAAAACGTTCGTGGCGCAACTGTGCTACCTCACGGTACTGGCCGTGAAATCCGCGTTGCTGTGTTCACTCAAGGTGCAAACGCAGAAGCAGCTAAAGCAGCTGGCGCAGATGTTGTTGGTATGGAAGATCTTGCTGAGCAAGTGAAGAAAGGCGAAATGAACTTCGACGTTGTTGTTGCATCTCCAGATGCAATGCGTGTTGTTGGTCAACTAGGTACTATCCTAGGTCCACGCGGCCTTATGCCAAACCCTAAAGTTGGTACTGTAACTCCTAACGTTGCTGAAGCGGTTAAGAACGCTAAAGCTGGTCAGGTTCGTTACCGTAACGACAAGAACGGCATCATCCACACTACTATCGGCAAAGCATCTTTCGAAGCTAACCAGCTTCAAGAGAACCTAGAAGCTCTTCTAGTTGCTCTTAAGAAAGCTAAGCCTTCTTCAGCGAAAGGTACTTTCCTGAAGAAAGTAAGCATCTCTACTACTATGGGTGCTGGTGTTGCTGTTGATCAGGCTAGCCTGAACACTCAAGCAAACTAATTTGCTTAGGCGCAGATTTAGTGTATACTTCTGCGCCTAATATTTGTGGTTGGGTGATTTGAAGCAATTCAAATTATCTATCCCAAGACCGTAGGCGCTGTACTTTTCGGAGCTACAGCTTAATAAAACCTACGTAGGCGGTGCCTAATTTAAATGAAGTGATTCATATTTATTAGCATCGTAAACGCTCATTACACACTGTAATGGGTGCTGTAATCACAACCAGAGGTTAATCCAAATGGCTTTAAATCTTCAAGACAAAAAAGCAATTGTTGCTGAAGTCAACGAAGCAGCTAATGGTGCACTTTCTGCAGTTGTAGCTGATTCTCGTGGCGTTGAAGTTGGCGCAATGACTTCTCTACGTAAACAAGCTCGCGAAGCGGGTGTTTACATGAAAGTTGTTCGTAACACACTAGCACGCCGTGCGGTTCAGGGTACAGACTACGAGTGTCTAACTGACACTTTCACTGGTCCAACTCTGATCGCGTTCTCTAACGAGCACCCAGGTGCTGCAGCGCGTCTTTTCAAAGACTTCGCTAAAGAGAACAAAGATTTCGAGATCAAAGCTGCTGCATTTGAAGGCGCAGTTACTGATGCTGAAGTACTAGCGACACTACCAACTTACGACGAAGCTATCGCACGCCTAATGATGTGCATGAAAGAAGCTTCTGCTGGCAAGCTGGTTCGTACTATCGCTGCACTACGTGACCAAAAAGAAGAAGCAGCGGCTTAAGCCTTGCTTTTCACTGGTTGCAAATTAAACTTATTGTTGACTTAAAAGAGAATTGTTATGTCTATTACTAACGAGCAAATCCTAGACGCAGTTGCAGAAATGTCTGTAATGCAAGTTGTTGAGCTTATCGAAGCTATGGAAGAGAAATTCGGCGTATCAGCTGCTGCTGCAGTTGTAGCTGGTGGCGCTGCTGGCGGCGACGCTGCTGCTGAGCAAACTGAATTCGACGTTATCCTAACTTCTGCTGGTTCTAACAAAGTACAAGTTATCAAAGCTGTACGTGGCGCAACTGGCCTAGGTCTTAAAGAAGCTAAAGGTCTTGTAGACTCAGCTCCAGCACCTCTAAAAGAAGGCGTTGACAAAGCTGAAGCTGAAGCTCTTAAAGCACAGCTAGAAGAAGCTGGCGCTTCTGTTGAAGTTAAGTAATTATTACTTAATTTCTTAGCCGCAAGGCTAATGGCTGGTGGTTATTTAACCACCGGCCTTTTTGCGCTGTAGGGCTATGACGAATTTTCCGCTGTTTAAGCGTCATAACCCGAGCAAAAAAACAGTCATGTTTTCGATATGATTGTTCACTACATTAAACAGCTGTTAGTCACTACCCCCTCTGAGGAGTGTTTTGGGTAGTTTGGGTCACTTATCAGCGAGCTGAGGAACCCCATGGTTTACTCTTATACCGAGAAAAAGCGCATCCGTAAGGACTTTGGTACTCGTCCACAAGTTTTGGACATTCCATACCTGTTATCGATCCAGCTTGATTCTTTCGATAAATTCATCGAACAGGATCCAGAAGGTCAATACGGTCTTGAGGCTGCTTTTCGTTCTGTATTCCCAATTCAGAGCTACAACGGCAATTCTGAGCTGCAATACGTTAGCTACCGTCTTGGTGAGCCAGTTTTTGATGTTAAAGAATGTCAAATCCGTGGTGTAACTTACTCAAAGCCACTACGCGTTAAACTACGTCTAGTTATCTTTGATCGAGATGCGCCAGCAGGTACTGTAAAAGACATTAAAGAACAAGAAGTCTACATGGGCGAAATTCCGCTTATGACAGACAATGGTACTTTCGTAATTAATGGTACCGAGAGGGTTATCGTATCCCAGCTGCACCGAAGCCCAGGCGTGTTCTTCGACAGTGATAAGGGTAAGACCCACTCATCTGGTAAAGTTCTTTATAACGCACGTGTAATTCCTTACCGTGGCTCATGGTTAGACTTTGAGTTCGATCCTAAGGATAACTTATTCGTACGTATCGACCGTCGTCGTAAGCTACCAGCTTCAATCATCCTTCGTGCACTAGGTAAGTCAACTGAAGAGATCCTAGATCTGTTCTTCGACAAGGTGAACTTCGAAGTGAAAGACCAAACTCTTCTTATGGAGTTGGTTCCTGATCGTCTACGTGGTGAAACTGCGTCATTCGACATCGAAGCAAACGGTAAAGTTTACGTTGAGACTGGTCGTCGTGTTACTGCTCGCCACATCCGTCAACTTGAGAAAGATGGCGTTGAGCACATCGAAGTACCTGTAGAGTACATCGTTGGTAAAGTTGCATCTAAAGATTACATCAACGAAGCAACTGGCGAGATCATCGTTGGCGCGAACCAAGAGATCAGCCTAGAGGCACTTGCTAACCTATCTCAAGCAGGTCACAAAGCTCTAGAAGTACTGTTCACGAATGACCTAGACCATGGTCCATTCATGTCAGACACTCTACGTGCAGATAGCACAGTAGATCGCATCTCTGCATTGGTAGAAATCTACCGCATGATGCGTCCTGGCGAGCCACCAACGAAAGAAGCTGCAGAGTCTCTATTCGAAAGCCTATTCTTCTCAGAAGAACGCTACGATCTATCAACTGTAGGCCGTATGAAGTTCAACAGCTCTATCGAGCGTGAAGAAGAAGAAGAGCGCGGTACTCTGGATGAATCAGACATCATCGAAGTGATGAAGAAACTGATCGGCATCCGTAACGGTAAAGGCGAAGTGGACGATATCGACCACCTTGGCAACCGTCGTATCCGTTCTGTAGGTGAAATGGCAGAAAACCAATTCCGTGTTGGTCTAGTTCGTGTAGAACGTGCCGTTAAAGAGCGTCTAAGCCTTGGTGACCTTGATGCAATCATGCCTCAAGATCTAATCAACGCTAAGCCTATCTCTGCTGCAGTTAAAGAATTCTTTGGCTCTTCACAGCTTTCACAGTTCATGGACCAAAACAACCCATTGTCAGAAGTTACGCACAAGCGTCGTATCTCTGCTTTAGGTCCTGGTGGTCTTACTCGTGAGCGCGCAGGCTTCGAAGTACGTGACGTTCACGTAACTCACTACGGTCGTCTATGTCCGATCGAAACGCCTGAAGGTCCAAACATCGGTCTAATTAACTCACTGTCTGCATTTGCACGTTGTAACGATTACGGTTTCCTAGAAACTCCGTACCGTCGTGTAGTAGATGGCGTAGTAACAGACGAAGTTGATTACCTGTCTGCAATCCAAGAAGGTCAATTTGTAATCGCGCAGGCGAACACCGTTCTTACTGAAGAAGGTACGTTCGCAGATGAGCTAATCACTGCTCGTCAAAAAGGTGAATCTGGTCTTCACCCTCGCGACCACGTTGACTACATGGACGTTGCGACAAACCAAGTAGTATCTATCGCTGCATCGCTTATCCCGTTCCTAGAACACGATGATGCGAACCGTGCATTGATGGGTGCGAACATGCAACGTCAAGCGGTACCAACACTTAAGGCTGATAAGCCTCTAGTAGGTACTGGTATCGAACGTAACATCGCAGTTGACTCTGGTGTTACGGCGGTTGCTAAACGTGGCGGTATGATTCAGTCTGTGGACGCTTCTCGTATCGTAGTTAAGGTTAACGAAGATGAACTAGTACCTGGCGAAGCTGGTATCGACATCTACAACCTAACTAAGTACACGCGTTCAAACCAGAACACATGTATCAACCAACGTCCTACCGTGCTTCCAGGTGAACCTGTATCACGTGGCGACGTACTAGCTGACGGTCCTTCAACAGACCTTGGTGAGCTAGCACTTGGTCAAAACATGCGTATCGCGTTCATGCCTTGGAACGGTTACAACTTCGAAGACTCGATCTTAGTATCTGAGCGCGTAGTTCAAGAAGACCGTTTCACGACAATCCACATCCAAGAACTATCTTGTGTGGCTCGTGATACTAAGCTGGGCTCTGAAGAGATCACAGCTGATATTCCAAACGTAGGTGAGTCTGCTCTGTCTAAACTAGACGAGTCAGGTATCGTTTACATTGGTGCTGAAGTTAAGGGTGGCGACATCCTAGTTGGTAAAGTAACACCTAAAGGTGAAACTCAACTGACTCCTGAAGAGAAGCTACTGCGTGCAATCTTCGGTGAGAAAGCATCTGATGTTAAAGATACTTCTCTACGTGTACCAAACTCTGTTTCGGGTACTATCATCGATGTACAAGTCTTCACTCGCGATGGCGTAGAGAAAGACAAGCGTGCACTTGAAATCGAACAGATGCAGCTTAAAGAAGCGAAGAAAGACCTAACTGAAGAGTTCCAAATTCTTGAGGGTGGCCTTCTTAACCGTGTTAAAGCTGTACTTCTGTCTGGTGGTTACTCTGAAGCTAAGCTTGATACGATCGGTCGTAAGCAATGGCTAGAGCAAGTTCTAGAAGACGATGCGCTACAAACACAGCTTGAGCAACTTGCTGAGCAGTGGGATGAGCTAAAAGCAGACTTCGATAAGAAGTTTGAAACTAAGCGTCGTAAGATCACTCAAGGTGATGATCTAGCGCCTGGCGTTCTTAAGATTGTTAAAGTTTACCTAGCGGTTAAACGTCGTATCCAGCCTGGTGATAAGATGGCGGGTCGTCACGGTAACAAAGGTGTAATCTCTAAGATTAACCCTGTTGAAGACATGCCATACGATGAGAAAGGTCAGCCTGTAGACATCGTACTTAACCCACTGGGTGTACCATCGCGTATGAACATCGGTCAGATCCTAGAAGTACACTTAGGTCTGGCAGCGAAAGGTATCGGTGACAAGATCAACCAAATGGTTAAGGAACAACAAGAACTTCATAAGTTCCGTGAGTTCCTACAGAAGGTTTATGATCTTGGTGATACTCGTCAGAAAGTTGATATTGCTGAACTGTCTGATGATCAAGTTCGTACACTGATCAAGAACCTACGTGGCGGTCTACCGATTGCTACTCCTGTGTTCGATGGTGCTTCTGAAGCGTTAATCAAAGAACTACTTAAACTGGGTGATCTGCCAGAATCTGGTCAGCTTAAACTGTTTGATGGTCGTACTGGTGACTCGTTTGAGCGTCCTGTAACTGTAGGTTACATGTACATGCTGAAACTGAACCACCTTGTTGATGACAAGATGCACGCTCGTTCTACTGGTTCGTACAGCCTAGTAACTCAGCAACCACTTGGTGGTAAAGCTCAGTTCGGTGGCCAGCGTTTCGGTGAGATGGAAGTATGGGCACTAGAAGCATACGGTGCTGCTTACACGCTTCAAGAAATGCTAACAGTTAAGTCGGATGACGTTAACGGCCGTACTAAGATGTACAAGAACATCGTAGATGGCAACCACAGCATGGAACCTGGCATGCCAGAATCGTTCAACGTACTGTTGAAAGAGATTCGCTCGCTAGGTATCAACATCGAGCTAGAAGACGAAGAGTAATCCCTTCTTTCTTTCTAGAGAAAAGAGATTATTTGGTTGAAGGTGCTCACTTTTGCGGGTGAGCCCCTTTTAACTCCTTACAGGAGCTGATTGTGAAAGACTTATTAAACTTTCTAAAAGCGCAGCATAAGACCGAAGAATTTGATGCAATCAAAATCGGTCTATCTTCACCAGACATGATCCGTTCATGGTCTTTCGGTGAAGTTAAAAAACCTGAAACGATCAACTATCGTACGTTCAAACCTGAACGCGATGGTCTGTTCTGTGCGCGTATTTTTGGTCCAGTTAAAGACTACGAATGTCTTTGTGGTAAATACAAGCGTCTGAAACACCGTGGTGTTATCTGTGAGAAGTGTGGCGTAGAAGTTACACAAACTAAAGTTCGTCGTGACCGTATGGGCCACATCGAGCTTGCTTCACCAGTTGCTCACATCTGGTTCCTAAAATCGCTACCGTCTCGTATCGGTCTACTAATGGATATCCCTCTACGTGATATCGAACGTGTTCTTTACTTCGAAATGTACGTAGTAACTGAACCAGGTATGACTGATCTAGAAAAATCTCAGATGCTTACTGAAGAAGAGTATCTAGATCGCCTAGAAGAGTGGGGTGATGAATTCACTGCTAAGATGGGTGCAGAAGCGATCAAAGATCTGCTTGCAACAATGGACCTTCATCAAGAAGTGGAAGAAATGCGCGAAGAGTTGGAAACAACTAACTCTGAAACTAAGCGTAAGAAGATCACTAAGCGCCTGAAGCTAGTTGAAGCGTTCATTGCATCGGGTAACGATCCGCAATGGATGATTCTGACTGTACTTCCGGTTCTTCCGCCAGATCTACGTCCTCTAGTACCACTAGACGGCGGTCGTTTTGCGACTTCAGATCTGAACGACCTTTACCGTCGTGTGATCAACCGTAACAACCGTTTGAAGCGTCTTCTAGAGCTAGCTGCTCCGGACATCATCGTACGTAACGAAAAGCGTATGCTGCAAGAGTCTGTTGATGCACTTCTAGATAACGGTCGTCGTGGTCGTGCAATCACAGGTTCGAACAAGCGTCCTCTGAAATCTCTTGCTGATATGATCAAGGGTAAACAAGGTCGTTTCCGTCAGAACCTTCTAGGTAAACGTGTAGACTACTCTGGCCGTTCTGTAATCACAGTAGGTCCATACCTTCGTCTACATCAGTGTGGTCTTCCTAAGAAGATGGCACTTGAGCTATTTAAGCCGTTCATCTACAGCAAGCTAGAGACTCGTGGCATGGCTACGACAATCAAAGCTGCTAAGAAGATGGTAGAGCGCGAAGAAGCTATCGTTTGGGATATCCTAGACGAAGTTATCCGCGAACACCCAGTACTGCTTAACCGTGCACCTACACTTCACCGTCTAGGTATCCAAGCGTTTGAACCAGTACTAATCGAAGGTAAAGCGATTCAGCTTCACCCACTAGTGTGTGCGGCATACAACGCCGACTTCGATGGTGACCAAATGGCGGTACACGTGCCTCTAACTCTAGAAGCACAGCTTGAAGCACGTACACTGATGATGTCGACAAACAACATTCTGTCGCCAGCGTCAGGTGATCCGATCATCGTACCTTCTCAGGACGTTGTATTGGGTCTTTACTACATGACTCGTGAAAAGATCAACGTGAAAGGCGAAGGTATGTACCTTGCTGGCCCTGAAGAGGCTGAGAAGGCATACCGTACTAAGACTGCTGAGCTTCACGCTCGCGTTAAAGTTCGTATCACTGAGACCGTTGTAGACGAAGATGGTAACAGCACTACTGAAACGAAGCTGGTTGACACAACAGTTGGCCGTGCAATGCTATGGCAAATCGTTCCAGCTGGCCTACCGTACAGCATCGTTAACCAAAAGCTAGGTAAGAAGCAAATTTCTAACCTACTTAACGAAGCGTACCGTAAGCTTGGTCTTAAGGACACAGTAGTATTCGCTGACCAAATCATGTACGCAGGTTTTGCATACGCTGCACTTTCAGGTGTTTCTGTAGGTATCGACGATATGGTTGTACCTCAAGCGAAATACGATGAAATTGAATCTGCTGAAGAAGAAGTTCGCGAAATCCAAGAGCAATTCCAATCTGGTCTTGTTACTGCGGGTGAGCGTTACAACAAAGTTATCGATATCTGGGCATCTACGAATGACCGCGTTGCGAAAGCGATGATGGATAACCTATCTTCTGAAACAGTTATCAACCGTGACGGCGAAGAAGAACAGCAAGAATCGTTCA
Organism: Vibrio sp. 99K-1; assembly: GCF_013114585.1. Lineage (NCBI taxonomy): Bacteria > Pseudomonadati > Pseudomonadota > Gammaproteobacteria > Vibrionales > Vibrionaceae > Vibrio > Vibrio sp. 99K-1. The sequence goes on along the minus strand of NZ_VTXF01000014.1, from coordinate 136,029 downwards.
ACAGCATCTACATGATGGCCGACTCGGGCGCACGTGGTTCTGCAGCTCAGATTCGTCAGCTAGCAGGTATGCGTGGTCTGATGGCGCGTCCAGATGGTTCAATCATCGAAACGCCGATCACAGCGAACTTTAAAGAAGGTCTAAACGTCCTTCAGTACTTTATCTCAACGCACGGTGCTCGTAAGGGTCTTGCGGATACGGCACTGAAAACAGCGAACTCGGGTTACCTAACTCGTCGTCTAGTAGACGTTGCTCAAGACGTTGTAGTACACGAACATGACTGTGGCACGCACGAAGGTATCGACATGATGCCTCACATTGAAGGTGGTGACGTTAAAGTTGCACTTTCTGAGCTTGCTCTAGGTCGTGTAGTAGCTGAAGACGTTCTTAAGCCTGGTACTGAAGATGTACTGATCCCACGTAATACTCTGATTGATGAGAAGTGGTGTCAGATCATGGAAGACAACTCTGTAGATAGCATGAAAGTGCGTTCTGTTGTTACCTGTGATGCAGACTTCGGTTGTTGTGCACAGTGTTACGGTCGTGACCTAGCACGTGGTCACCTAGTGAACCAAGGTGAAGCAGTTGGTGTTATCGCTGCACAATCTATCGGTGAACCGGGTACACAGCTAACGATGCGTACGTTCCACATCGGTGGTGCGGCATCTACTGCAGCAGCAGAGAACAGCATCCAAGCTAAGACAACTGGTACTGTGAAACTTCACAACGCTAAGTTCGTAATCAACAAAGACAAGAAGCTAGTTATCACTTCTCGTGCATCTGAGATGACGATTATTGATGAGTTCGGTCGTACTAAAGAGAAGCACAAACTTCCTTACGGTTCTGTACTGAGCAAAGCGGACAACGACGCAGTAGAAGCTGGCGAAGTTGTTGCTAACTGGGAAGCGCACACTATGCCAATCATCACTGAAGTGGCAGGTCGCATCCAGTTCGTTGATATGATCGATGGCGTAACTGTTTCTCGTCAAACGGATGATCTAACTGGTCTTTCTTCTTCTGAAGTTACAGACGCAGCGGCTCGTCCAGCAGCAGGTAAAGATATGCGTCCAGCGATCAAACTTGTTGACGAGCAAGGTAACGATGTAATGATCCCTGGTACTGAAATGCCAGCTCACTACTTCCTACCTGGTAAAGCGATTGTAAACATTGAAGATGGCGCTGAAGTTGGCATTGGTGACACACTATCTCGTATCCCTCAGAAATCTGGCGGTAACAAAGATATCACCGGTGGTCTACCACGCGTAGCCGACCTATTCGAAGCTCGTAAGCCAAAAGAGCCTGCGATCCTTGCTGAGCACACAGGTACTGTGTCTTTCGGTAAAGAAACGAAAGGTAAGCGTCGTCTAGTAATCACTCGTGAAGGTGGTGACACTTACGAAGAGATGATTCCTAAGCATCGTCAATTGAACGTGTTCGAAGGTGAGAAGATTGAACGTGGTGATGTAATCGCCGACGGTCCTGAAACTCCACACGATATCCTGCGTCTACGTGGTATCCACGCAGTAACTCAGTACATCGCGAACGAAGTTCAAGAAGTTTACCGCTTACAAGGCGTTAAGATTAACGATAAGCACATTGAGACTATCGTTCGTCAAATGCTACGTAAGTGTACAATCACACATTCTGGTGACTCTCAGTTCCTACCTGGCGAACAAGTTGAGTACCACAACGTGAAGATTGCTAACCGTAAGCTAGAAGCTGAAGGTAAAGAACTAGTACGTTTCGAACGTGATCTACTAGGTATTACTAAAGCGTCTCTTGCAACTGAGTCATTCATCTCAGCTGCATCGTTCCAAGAAACGACTCGCGTACTAACAGAAGCTGCGGTTTCTGGTAAGCGTGATGACCTTCGCGGTCTGAAAGAGAACGTAATTGTTGGTCGTCTGATTCCAGCTGGTACTGGTTTCGCATACCACCAAGAGCGTCAAGCTAAGCGTGAAGAAGAGCAGGAAGGTCCATCAGCTGAACAAGCTACTGACAACCTTGCAGCACTTCTAAATGCAGGTTTCTCTTCAGAAGAGTAATCTCTAAGAGATAACAAAAAGGCACCTTCGGGTGCCTTTTTTGTATCTGGCGTTTGGGTTATTGGTGTATGGGTTTAGGCCTGCTTTTACTGATGCTAGCCGGTGAATCATAAGCATTGGTGGTTTGCTGGTGGTACTTAGACTTCAACAAAGTTGAGTGGGTAGGGGAATTATGGGCAAAACAAAAAGCTTGCACAGAGGCAAGCTTCTTAAGGGTTCAGTTAACTAAGCGCCTGGTGGAATCGCTAAGCTGTCTGCAATAAGCTGGATAAGATTATCTTCTACTTCAAAACGCACTTCGAGTAGTTCACCTACTTTCGACATATCTCCTTCGAAGCTAGGCAACTCATCGTTTGCACTTACTTTAACGTACTTATCATTGAACTCTAGAAGCGGCTCGGTTGTGAGTACGATCTTCGCGTAAGTTGTATCAATCTCGTCATTGGTTTTAAAGCCTGTTGCTTGCCATTTCTTCATGACCATATCGTAGATCTTAAAATGGCCTTCTGAGATATAATCGACAACATGATCGCAGAATGAGCTTATTTCTTTAGGAGAAGGGAGTTCAACAACGTTTGATTGCCCGTTGCTAGCTGGCTGCAAGGCACCTAGCTTGCAATATTCGACGATGAGAGCTTGTCGAGTTTCGAGCCAATGATCGATGACCTCGCTTGAGCCACCCCATTGTTCTTGTATTTGTTTAAATTTATTTAGCATGACCATGTCCTCATGATCTGATCACAACCTTGTGATCATTGAAATTGCCTAAGCAGGGTCCGTTTATCGATATCTACTAAAAGTAATAGCTTGAAATATTCTCTGCCACAACTCTAGTATGAAATTAGATTGCCAGTAAAATGAACGAACTGCAAGCAATGAGGCATAGGGATGTTAAAAAAAAGTGATAAGAAAATGACAGAGCAAGCTTATTGGTGCGTCGTTTCCGGTAGTGATATTTGGGTTGATAATGACCAGTTTCCTTTCGGCTCCGCTGATGAACTGGGGCTCAGTGTTGAGCACGCAATCTGCATTGGTCAGTATCAAGGTCGCAAAGTGTATTGGTTGAACGACTGTGATGTTGAGCGTGAGCTGACGATGGTCAATCTAAGAGAGTTATTACACTGGCCTGAATCGAGTTTTCTTACTGCAAGTAAAGCCATCCAATATGGCCATATGACCCAGAGCATGCGTTTCTGCCCGCAGTGTGGTGGTCGCAATCACCTAAACCACAATCAAGTGGCGATGCAGTGTGGAGACTGTCGTACTCTGCATTACCCGCGCATTTTCCCATGCATCATTGTCGCTGTACGAAACGACAACAAGATATTACTCGCGCAGCACCCAAGACATAAAACGGGCATGTATACCGTTATAGCGGGCTTTCTAGAGGTCGGAGAGACCTTAGAACAGTGCGTAGCACGCGAAGTGAAAGAAGAAACGGGGATTGATGTAGGGAATGTTCGCTACTTTGGCAGTCAACCTTGGGCATTCCCGTCGAGTATGATGATGGGTTTTCTTGCTGACTATGCTGGTGGTACGCTCAAGCCAGATTATAGCGAGCTATCTGACGCGCAATGGTTTGACGTGACGACTCTGCCAGATGTGGCGCCAGTGGGCACCATTGCTAGACAACTGATAGAGAAAACGGTTGATGACGTGATTAAAGCAGGCGCAGCTGAACAAGCATTGGAGCACTAAATTGCCTACAGTAGTATTTGGCCTATGGGTGGTCAAAAGCTAAAAAAAACCCTCCACAAGTGGAGGGGGTAAGTAAGATGTCGTTATGAGATGCTGAGTAGTGACTACTCAGGTGTTATAATTGTAATTTTCGCTAGCGAACAAATTTTTAACATGCTCCCTTAATTGGGTGCAAATTAAGCATTGATTTAAAAGTTAATAACTTGATCTAGGTTGCAAAGCACACAGCTTTTACCCCTCAATCAGTGTTAGAATACTTGCTATCAAAACTAGACAAGATTGAATTGGAATTTAACGGAATGACCGAATTAAAGAACGATCGCTATTTACGCGCACTTTTAAAGCAGCCTGTTGATTACACACCGGTATGGATGATGCGCCAAGCTGGCCGCTATCTTCCAGAGTACAAAGCAACGCGTGCTGAAGCAGGCGATTTCATGTCTTTGTGCAAAAACGCGGAACTTGCATCAGAAGTAACCCTTCAACCTTTACGTCGTTTCCCGCTTGATGCGGCAATCTTGTTCTCTGACATCCTAACGATCCCTGATGCTATGGGCCTAGGTTTGTACTTTGAAACAGGTGAAGGTCCTAAGTTTGAGCGTCCTATCACGTGTAAAGCTGACGTAGAAAAAATTGGCCTGCCAGATCCAGAAGGTGAGCTTCAATACGTAATGAACGCAGTACGCCAGATCCGTAAAGATCTAAAAGGCGAAGTGCCACTGATTGGTTTCTCTGGTAGCCCATGGACTCTAGCGACTTACATGGTTGAAGGTGGCAGCTCTAAAGCGTTCACTAAGATCAAGAAGATGATGTACGCAGAGCCACAAACGCTGCACCTACTTCTAGATAAGCTGGCTGACAGTGTCATCGAATACCTAAACGCGCAAATCAAAGCGGGTGCTCAATCGGTGATGGTATTTGATACATGGGGTGGTGTACTGACTCCTCGTGATTACAACCTATTCTCACTGCAATACATGCACAAAATCGTTGACGGTCTGATCCGTGAAAACGATGGTCGTCGTGTACCAGTAACACTATTCACTAAGAACGGTGGCATGTGGCTAGAGCAGATCGCAGCAACGGGCTGTGATGCAGTTGGCCTAGACTGGACTATCAACATCCAAGACGCAGTTAAGCGTGTGGGTGATAAGGTTGCTCTGCAAGGTAACATGGATCCTTCAATGCTTTATGCTTCTCCAGAGCGTATCCGTGAAGAAGTATCGACTATCCTTGAAGGCTTTGGTAATGCGGGTACTGGCCACGTATTTAACCTAGGCCACGGTATTCACTTAGATGTGCCGCCAGAAAACGCTGGTGTGTTCGTTGACGCTGTTCACGAACTGTCTAAGCCTTACCATAAGTAATTCTGAGTAAGATAATTGAAAGCGCTGCTGGGTAACCAGCAGCGCTTTTTTTATTGCCTTCAGATTGGTAATTCTATACTCGTTTAATTTCGGTTGTGTGCAGTTCATTAGGCATTTAGATCATAGTAGGCCAAATGCTCTGAGATGTGTTTGCGGATGTAAGGAATAACCTCACTTTCAAACCATGGGTTCTTCTTGAGCCAGATATTATTGCGTGGTGAAGGGTGGGGAAGTGGTAAAAACTCTGGTGCCCAAACCTGCCAGTTTTTGACGGTCTCTGTCAGCGTATTGGTGGTTCTTTGCTTCAAGTAATAGTTTTGCGCATACTGACCAATCAAAAGTGTCATTTGAATATTGGGCAGTGACTGCAATACTTTCTTATGCCAGAGCTCTGCGCACTCTTTGCGCGGTGGTAGATCGCCACTCTTTCCTTTACCTGGGTAGCAGAACCCCATAGGTACAATCGCGACCTTTTGTTCGTCATAAAAGGTATCGCTGCCTATCCCTAGCCACTCTCTTAATCTTTCCCCACTGGCATCATTCCATGGGATGTATGACTCATGCACCTTGATACCCGGCGCTTGACCAATGATTAACAAGCGCGCGTTTGGGTGTGCTTGAATGACAGGGTTGGCACCGTGTGAGAGGTGAGGCTCACACGCAGTGCATTGTCGTATCTCTTTAAGTAGTGAAGAGGACATCAGTAGCCTTTATTAAAATCAATGACATGGTTTAGGGTAAAGCCATCTCGCCACTGTTGGTAATTCTCAGCAAAGATCTCTACCACTTGTCTCGGTTCACTGAGTGCAGCGATATGTGGCGTAATGGTGACTTGTGGTAGCTTCCAGAAAGGGTGATCTTGCGAAAGGGGCTCGCTTTCAAACACATCAAGAAATGCATGCTCAACCCAACGGTTTTTAATCGCCAGCAACAGCGCTTTGTTGTCGATGCCTTCGCCTCTGCCAACATTAAATAGCAGCACGTTAGAACAATAACCAAGGGTCGTTTGGTTGAGCAGTTGGTAGGTTTCAGCGGTCGAAGGCAAGGTGTTGACCACAATGTCCGCTTGCTTGAGAGCTGCCTCCAGTTCATTGATATGGAAAGTGTCTTTAAAGGTTTCTTGCTTCGATGGGATACCAGTACGGTTGACACCAATGGTATGAATGCCAAACGCCGCAGCGGTTTTTTCTAAATGGCTGCCGATAGACCCTGTGCCTAAAATCACCATAGTTTTGTCAGTTAGGCTAGAATAAAGCTGAGGCTGCCAGTTTCGTTGCTGTTGTTGCTGGTGGTAGTGACGGAAGTGTCTAAAATGGCTGATTGCGTAACCCAAAACGTACTCCGCGATAGCTGGGCCGAAGATACCTTTTACATTGGTTAGCGTGTAATCCTGACGAAGTTCTGGTTGAGTGAGCTTATTGATGCCAGCGTAGGTGCTTTGTACCCACTCAAGCGTTTTAAACTCATTAAGACGCTCGGCTATCAGGGGAGGCGACGCTAATACAATCTCAGCTAACTCGGGGTTTTGAGTGATTTCTAGGTCGGGTAAATCCCGGTTTAGAATCAGTTGCGTATAGGTATCGTCATGCTCAGTCATAATATAGAGCTTATTCGTAAAATTGTTCATCGGCTTACCTTTTCCCCCCAGAGTTTATCAAGTACACTTTCGCTGTCTTTTTCTGCAATTATTGAGTGACTATGCTTCAGAATCCACTGCAGGTTCGTCTTGAAAAGTTAGAACCTTGGCAACAAATTACCTTTATGGCGTGTCTGTGTGAGCGTATGTACCCTAACTATGCCATGTTTTGTGAGAATACAGAATTTGCCGAAGCTCGCATCTATCGTGATGTTTTGGATAGCATTTGGGAAATCCTAACGGTAAAAACGGCAAAGGTGAACTTTGAACGCCAATTAGAGAAAGTTGAAGAGCTTTTCCCTAGCGCAGACGATTTTGACTTCTATGGTGTTTACCCTGCAATGGACGCTTGCCAAGGTTTGGCAACGCTTGTTCATGGCCTGCTTGACCGCGAGCACATGTTTGAAGCTGTGATTAAAGTAAGCCAACAGTCGGTGAAGACGGTTGCTGAGCTTGAGTTTGCTCAAGGTGCTGAAGAAGTGACTAACGAAAACCAGAAAGAAAACGAAGCGGTATGTGAAGAGTGGGACGTTCAGTGGGCTATCTTCCGACCATTGCGTGAAACGACGGAGCGTGACATCGAGTTGATTAAAGACCTACGTCATGAACTGCGTGAAGAACCCGTTAGTAACATTGGTGTTGCTCTGTAATTCAACATCGCACCAAAGTACGAATAAAAACAAAGGCTCCCAAGGGAGCCTTTGTTGTATCTATTGATAGCAAATTACAATTAAGCGTCTTTTTTATCTGCTTTTGACGTTTGCTCTTCATCCGCTGGTTTTGCATCTGAGTTATCGTCTTCTGCTGAAGCTTCTTGCTCTAGCTCGTCTTCTTCATCGCGGTTTTCGATCACACCGTGGGTCTCTTTCCACTTTTCCCAACGCTGAAATGCCAGTTCCTGCATGTCGGTCGTCTTATCCGCTTCGTCAACGATCTCTTCGCCAACAAGGTGTTCAAAAATGTCTTCTAGGGTAATGATGCCTTGGATAGTGCCGTACTCATCAACCACGAGAGATAGCTGTAAACGTTGAGCCATCATTTGGTCAAACGCTTTTGGTAACGGTAAGTTATTCAGTAATACATGAATAGGGCGCATCACATCGCCTAGAGATTTCTCTCCGCTGCCAGCTTGTTGAAGCCTAAACAGCTCTAAGCGATGCACAAAACCGATGATGTTGTCACTCTGCTCGCTGTAAACCAACGGACGTGAGAATGGCGTATCTTTATGATCCGCTAGGAACTGATTGATACTCATCTCAGCATCGACACGGAATACTACTGGTCGCGGTGTCATTACTTGCGTCACAGGTACATCTTGAATGCCAAGTAGGTTGCTTAGGATTTTCGATTCGCCTTCTGCAAATTCACCACTCTCTTTTGCCAAAATCGCCATCGCAGACAATTCATCACGCATTTTTGGTGCTTCGTGACCACGAGCTAGGCGCTTAGTGATCTGCTCAGAGAACCAAACAAACGGTGTTAGGAAGAACACCATCCAACGAAGCACGCTCGCCGATGCTGGCGCAAGTTGACGCCAGTAAGTTGCACCAATGGTTTTGGGAACAATCTCAGACAGTACCAAAATACCTAGAGTTAGCACGGCAGAGAATACACCTAGCCATTGGCTACCAAAAACCACCGCTGCTTGTGCACCTGCTGTCGCAGCACCGATTGTGTGCGCGATGGTGTTAAGCGTTAAAATTGACGCCAGTGGGCGGTCGATGTCTGTTTTCAGTTTGTCTAATGACTCTGCTGCAGGATGCCCATTTTGTTTTAGTTGAGCGATGTAGCTCGGACTAATACTCAAAAGTACAGCTTCCAAAACAGAACAAATGAAAGAAACTCCAATGGCGATGGAGACGTAAATAGTTAGCAGCAGCATGTTTGCCCTTAAATTAAATTGTACGCTTTATCAGCGATTCAGCGTGGATTATAGAGAAAAAGTAGTGGCTAGGTCATCATTAATTTTGCGCTCAGCCCCTTTTAAACAAGGGCTTGCTTAAATAAATCAGTAACAAATTGTGAGTTATTACTCATATTATGGCTAAAACTACGGCATTAGAGTCAAAGATCGACGACAAACCTTTGCCAGATGGGGCATTTATGTTTTAGAGTGAATTGAATTCAAAAATACAAAGAAGGGAAACCTAAAATGAACAAGACTCAATTAATCGACTTTATTGCTGAAAAAGCGGACCTTTCTAAAGCACAAGCTAAAGCTGCTCTAGAAGCGACTCTTGGTGGTGTAACAGATGCTCTTAAAGATGGCGATCAAGTTCAGCTAATTGGTTTTGGTACTTTTAAAGTAAACCACCGTGCAGCTCGCACTGGTCGTAACCCAAAAACTGGTGATGAGATCCAAATCGCTGCTGCAAACGTTCCAGCATTTGTTGCAGGTAAAGCGCTGAAAGATTCAGTGAAATAATCTAAACTGTACCGAGGTAGTCGTATTCCACCTCGGTACAGGTTTTTATGAAAAAAGCATTTCTTCTCGTTTCACTGTTATCTACATTTCTTATTGGCTGTTCTTCAACAAGCCCTCGCAAAAACCTAGAGCAATTTGAAACCTACACCGGCGGCCAAGTCATGGGCGACGCGACAAGTTTCTACTGGGTGACTAACAAGCTCACACAACCTCATACTTCAGCAGACTACGTCACTATGGGCGATTATGGCTGGTATCAAACTGACTATGCATGGTCGGATGGTGTGCTTCGTGAATTTATTCGTGAAGGTGAGCAGCGCAACGCATCAAATGAACTGGCTCCATTTCGGGTTCATGTCCGTTTCAATAAATCAGGCGAAGCTGTGTATCAGCAGTACCGTATTGATGGCAAAATCCTACCAATCCGCGCTAAGCAGCTTGAGACCTACAAGAATGAAGCTACATTAGCTCTAGAGACCACGGCTAAGCAGAATGACGAAGGCTTCAAATTGATCCAAGGCTATTGGAATGGTCAATCTTTCGAAACCTGCACTGGTCGAGAGTTCTCAAGCATCGATATTAACCAAGCCTTACCAAACTTTGTGATTAATCGCTTAGCGTCAGTAGAAAGCTATGCTGCGTTTCTTGGTAGTGATTCACTTGGAAAAATCACTGTAGAAGAGCTATTGATGTTAGCGGAAGAAAGCCACGATTGTGTCGTAAGACCATCATTGCTCAAGAGCAGTGAATAAATCATTAAGAGCGCTTGGCCTACTGTAGGCCAAATGCTCGTTAGTCTGTACATGTGTACGTTGGACAATAAAAAAGGCGCCTACTAGGGCGCCTTTTTCTGTTTTTCGCTTGCTGTCATTTGCTCACTGTTATTGGATAGTAAGCGAGTGACAATCTTGATTACTGCTCTTGCTCGCGCGCAATCGCACGGTAACCAATGTCATTGCGGTGGAACATACCATTCCAGCTCACTTGCTTCGTTAACGCGTATGCGCGTTCCTGAGCTTCAGAAACCGTGTTACCCAGTGCTGTCGCACAAAGTACACGACCACCGTTTGTCACCACGTCGCCAGCTTCGTTATTTGCTGTACCTGCGTGGAAAACCTTTTGGCCTTCAACTTCGCTTGTTGGTAGTGAAATTACGTCGCCTTTTGCGTAGTCAGCAGGGTAGCCGCCAGCCGCAAGAACAACACCAATTGAAGCACGTGGATCCCACTTAGATTCTGCTTCGTCTAGCTTCTCGTCGATAGCCATTAGGCAAAGTTCAACAAGGTCTGACTCCATACGCATCATGATAGGCTGTGTTTCTGGATCGCCGAAGCGGCAGTTGTATTCGATAACTTTCGGAGTGCCGTCAGCATCGATCATTAGGCCAGCGTAAAGGAAACCAGTGTAAGGTGCGCCTTCTGCGTCCATGCCACGTACCGTTGGGTAGATAACTTCTTCAAGGATCCGGTTGTGGATCTCAGGTGTAACCACTGGAGCCGGAGAATAAGCACCCATGCCGCCCGTGTTAGGGCCAGTGTCTTTGTCGCCAACACGTTTGTGGTCTTGGCTGGTGGCCATCGGTAGAACGCTAGAGCCGTCAACCATCACGATGAAACTTGCTTCTTCGCCTTCAAGGAACTCTTCGATAACCACGCGGCTGCCGGCTTCGCCAAATGCGTTGCCTGCTAGCATATCTTTGATTGCGTCTTCTGCTTCTTCCAGAGTCATCGCAACGATAACGCCTTTACCAGCCGCAAGGCCGTCAGCTTTAACTACGATTGGTGCACCTTGCTCACGAACGTAAGCGATAGCTGGCTCAATCTCAGTGAAGTTCGCGTAAGAACCTGTTGGGATGTCGTGACGAGCTAGGAAGTCTTTAGTGAATGCTTTAGAGCCTTCCAGCTGTGCTGCCGCTTGAGTTGGACCAAAGATAGGCAAACCCACTTCGCGGAACGCGTCAACCACACCAATAACCAATGGCGCTTCAGGGCCAACGATAGTCAGTTCGATTTTTTTCTCTTGAGCAAACGCCACTAAACCAGCGATGTCTTCAACGCCGATGTTTACGTTTTCAAGTTTTGACTCAAGTGCAGTACCTGCGTTACCTGGAGCGATGAATACTGTTTCAACGTTTGGGTTTTGTGCTGCTTTCCAACCTAGTGCGTGCTCACGACCGCCAGCACCGATGATTAAAACTCGCATTGTAAAATCCTTAATCTCAAATATCTAAATATTTAAAAAAACAAAGTTATAAGTCTTGCTCAAAGTAGTTGGTGATGTGGCTAGGCAACTACTTTGAGCCCATCCCCGGGAGCATAGTTCGCTATGTGACCCGGGGGGGCGAAAGCAGCTAACGACGCCACAGTGCCAAATACGAAGAGGAAATTAGTGGCGGAAGTGACGCATGCCCGTAAAGATCATCGCCATGCCGTGCTCGTCTGCTGCTGCGATAACTTCGTCATCACGCATAGAGCCGCCTGGTTGGATAACACATTTGATGCCCGCTTCTGCCGCCGCGTCGATACCGTCACGGAATGGGAAGAATGCATCTGATGCCATCACACAACCTTCAACCTGTAGACCTTCGTCTGCAGCCTTGATGCCTGCGATTTTCGCAGAGTAAACACGGCTCATTTGGCCAGCGCCCACACCGATAGTCATGTCACCTTTCGAGTAAACGATCGCGTTAGATTTCACGTACTTCGCTACTTTCCAGCAGAATAGGGCATCTTTTAGCTCTTCAGCGGTTGGTTGACGCTTAGAAACCACTTTAAGGTCATCTTGAGACACCATGCCTTGGTCGCGGTCTTGAACTAGCAAGCCGCCGTTAACGCGTTTCACGTCAAAGCCAGTTGTCTTAGTTGTCCACTCACCACACTCAAGTAGGCGAAGGTTTTTCTTAGCCGCTACGATTTCTACTGCTTCAGCAGAAACAGAAGGTGCAATGATAACCTCAACGAATTGGCGCTCAGTAATAGCGGTTGCTGTTGCAGCGTCTAGTTCGCGGTTGAATGCGATGATGCCGCCAAATGCAGACGTTGGGTCTGTTTTGAATGCACGGTCGTAAGCTTCTAGGATGTCTTCACCTAGTGCTACACCACATGGGTTAGCGTGCTTAACGATCACACATGCTGGCTCATCGAACTCTTTCACACACTCAAGTGCTGCGTCAGTGTCAGCGATGTTGTTGTAAGAAAGTGCTTTACCTTGGATTTGGCGAGCAGTAGAAACAGACGCTTCTTCAGGGTTTGCTTCAACGTAGAATGCTGCCGCTTGGTGGCTGTTCTCACCGTAGCGCATGTCTTGTTTTTTCTCGAACTGCTGGTTGAATGTGCGAGGGAACTTGCTCTTGTTTTCAGGAGAAGGTTCATCACCTTCCTTGTTCTCACCGTAAGATGGAACCATAGTGCCGAAGTAGTTTGCGATCATGCCGTCGTAAGAAGCTGTGTGCTCAAAAGCTGCGATAGCTAGGTCGAAGCGCGTTTCTAGTGTTAGAGATTTCTCGTTCGCGTCCATTTCAGCGATAACGCGGTCGTAGTCGTGAGCGTTAACAACGATAGTTACGTCTTTGTGGTTTTTCGCTGCAGAGCGAACCATTGTTGGACCACCGATGTCGATGTTCTCAACGGCATCAGCAAGCGTACAGCCTTCTTTAGCAACGGTTTCTGCGAATGGGTATAGGTTTACAACGACCATATCGATAGGGTTGATACCGTGAGTTTCCATCACGTCATCATCTTGACCACGACGGCCTAGAACACCACCATGAACTTTTGGATGCAGAGTCTTAACACGGCCGTCCATCATTTCTGGGAAACCAGTGTAGTCAGATACTTCTGTAACAGAGATGCCTTTTTCAGCAAGCAGGCGAGCAGTGCCACCGGTAGATAGGATATCTACACCACGGTTAGCAAGAGCTTGTGCAAATTCAACGATACCAGTTTTGTCTGATACGCTGATTAGAGCGCGGCGAATTGGACGAGCGTTATTCATGCTTCCATCTTCCTCAAATTCATGGGGTTAAAATAAAGATATTTGCCAAAAAAGAACTTGTTTCTATCTTCTCAACGTGGATTATTTTAGATTCCAGTAAGAGATAAAATATTGGCCAGTTTTGGTAAAGACCTTTGAGGTTAGTCTTACGATTAAGCTATAAGATAACCAACTCCAAATTTGATGGCGCAGATTCTAACTAATTTATTACAAAAAAGCTCGCGCAATCGTTTGGCATCTCAAAAATAATTATGAAAAGTGCCATTTCAGCTTAAAAAGTAACGATAAGGTTAATTGTGAAATGGATGAAGGAATAGGGAAAAACATGTTTCAGATCGGTGAATTAGCGAAACGATGCGGTGTGACAGCCGATACCTTGCGCTTCTACGAAAAAAATAATTTGATTGCACCAGCGAGCCGTAGTGAATCGGGGTATCGCCTATATGATGAAAATAACCAAAAACAGGTGACCTTTATCCTCAAATCCAAAGAGTTGGGGCTGAGTTTAGATGAGGTTAAAGAATTGCTCGAGATTCGCCTAGAAGCAACACAACATAGTTGTGCCGAAGTGAAGTCCATCACTACTGCCAAGTTGGAGATGATCGATGAGAAGATTACTGAATTAACCAAGATTCGCACCGCGCTTAAAAAGATTAACGATGCGTGTTGTGGCCATATAGACGACGATGCTAGCCATTGTTCAATTCTGGCAGCGTTAGACTCAGCTAATGTTGAAAAAGGGCGCTGCTGCAGCTAACAGGCGCTCTGGTAAATGGGTAACCTATCCATTATTACCCATTTCTCCGTTATCTAATCTACAAGCCAAAAAAAAGCCAAACTCAATCAATGAGCTTGGCTTTCAATTCAATTAATTACGAAAGAACGATTAGTTCATGCCGTATTTTTTAAGTTTCTTGCGAAGAGTACCGCGGTTGATACCCATCATAGTTGCTGCGCGAGTTTGGTTACCGCGAGTGTACTGCATGATGGTGTCTAGTAGTGGCTGTTCAACTTCAGCTAATACTAGTTCGTATAACTCGCTGACTTCTTGACCGTTTAATTGAGCAAGGTAGTTTTTCAATGATGCTTTCACTGAATCACGTAGTGGTTTCTGCGTGATTTGGTCTTGTGATGTTACTGTAGTCACTGTCAATGCTTCTGAAGTCAGATTTTGTTCGAACATATTCGGTCTAGCTCTTCTCGTAATTATGGTGCAACGTTATCAAAATAACCTTCTAGCGCCTCAAGCTGCAGATCACCTGCTTCGAGTGCGTTGAAGGTACGGCGAAACTCACTCGCTTGCTCATGCTCTTTTAGGTACCAACCCACATGCTTACGAGCGATGCGAGGGCCTAAAAACTCTCCATAAAATTCATGTAGAGCGTGAACATGGCCAAGCATGATGTCTTTCACTTCCGAAACCGGGAGTGGATCCATCGTGGTGCCGTTTTCCAAATAGTGTAGGATTTCGTTAAAAATCCATGGACGACCTTGGGCAGGACGACCAATCATCAAAGCGTCAGCACCGGTGTACTCCAGCACAAACTTAGCTTTTTCCGGGCTATCGATATCACCGTTAGCAATAACCGGAATAGATACAGCTTGTTTCGCCGCTTTAATGTGTTTGTATTCTGCCTCACCTTTGTACATACAAGCGCGAGTTCTCCCGTGAAGGGCAAGTGCCTGTATGCCGCAGTCTTCGGCTATTTTAGCGATTTGGACACAGTTTCTGTTATCTGTATCCCAGCCTGTACGAGTCTTTAACGTTACTGGAACGTCGACTGCGTTTACCACAGCTTTCAAGATCTCTTCAATGAGGTCTGGATACTGAAGTAGGGCAGAGCCCGCAAGCTTCTTATTCACTTTTTTGGCTGGACAACCCATATTGATATCGATGATTTGCGCACCGTTATCGACATTGAATTGCGCAGCCTCGGCCATAAGCTGTGGATCTGCACCAGCGATTTGTACTGAACGAATGCCCGATTCGCCTTCATGTACCATACGCTGCTGAGACTTCGACGTTTTCCAAACCTTTGGATTGGAGGACATCATTTCACTGACTGCCATCCCCGCACCGTAGCGAAGACACAACTCACGGAATGGTCTATCCGTTACGCCAGCCATTGGAGCGACGATTAGATTGTTCTTAAGTTGATAATTTCCGATTTTCAAAACGTCATCACAGTTCTGTACCAGCAAGGGCGCGCATTTTACGCATTTTTTCGCTGCGTGAAAAGACTAATATTTGAGCATTTACAATTTGTTTTTGTAATTTGCATAAAATTCAATCAATTAGCGCCCAAAGTCTTGTCTAGCCTTGCTTGCGACCAGAGATTCGACACCACTCTTGCTGCTCGATAATCGGATCAATGTGAAGCTCATCACGATAATAAGTCGCAACATCTTCCGCTTGTGTATCTAAAACACCCGACATCGCCAGCACACCATTTGGCTTAACTAAGCCTTTAATGATGCCTGAAAGATCGCGCAATGGACCGGCAAGAATGTTGGCAACAACAACGTCTGCTAGCAAACCTTCAGGCTGATCTTGTGGTAAGAACACCTCAAGTTGCTCAGCAACGCCATTGCGCTCTGCGTTATCTTTTGATGCAAGTAGTGCTTGAGGATCAATATCGATCCCGATAACTTTTTCTGCGCCTAGTTTGATCGCTGCGATCGCTAGGATGCCTGAGCCACAACCGAAGTCGATGACGGTTTTGCCTGTAAGATCTAATCCCTCAAGCCACTCAAGACACAATGCTGTTGTTGGGTGAGTACCGGTACCGAATGCAAGGCCAGGGTCTAGCATTACGTTTACCGCGTCAGGTTCAGGGATATCGCGCCAGCTAGGGCAGATCCATAAACGCTCACCAAACTTCATTGGGTGGAAGTTGTCCATCCATTCACGTTCCCAATCCTTGTCTTCAATTTGCTCAACTTTATGAGCAAAGTCTGCAGGGAACATGTTGCTTGCTTTAATCTGCGCTAGAACGACACCTGTATCAATCTCAGCGTCGTAAAGCGCAAGAATGTCAGTGTCACCCCAAAGGCGAGTTTCACCCGGCAGAGGCTCAAATACAGGGGTATCTTGTGCATCCAGGAAAGTTACAGAAAGAGCACCAGTCTCTTCCATTAACATATCGCCGATTTGTTCGGCATTTTCATTGGTAGCATTAAGCTTGATTTGAATCCAAGGCATGGCTGAATCTTCTATATGAGAAAAATTGGATGGCGAGTCTAGCAGAAAATATGAGCAAATTCACCAAAACCCCAAGGAATATGATGGGGAATATTGATTGCGTTTTTTGGACGCTTAAAAACAAAAAATGCCCACCAAAGTGAGCATTTTATTTTGTTCATTTAAGAACAAATTACACGAGGCTAATTTCTATTGAAGACCAAGCTTCTTCTCAAGGTAGTGGATGTTTGCACCACCGTGTTGGAAGTTCTCGTCGTTCATGATTGCTTCTTGTAGAGAGATGTTTACTTTGATGCCTTCTACAATCATCTCACCTAGTGCGTTCTTCATACGAGAAATCGCAACATCACGGTTCTCACCGTAAGTGATTAGCTTACCGATCATTGAATCGTAGTGTGGTGGAACTGTGTAACCCGTGTAGATGTGAGAATCCCAACGAACGCCCATACCACCAGGAGCGTGGAAGCGCTCAATCTTACCTGGTGAAGGTAGGAACTTCTCTGGATCTTCCGCGTTGATACGACATTCGATCGCGTGACCTTTGATCTTGATATCGTCTTGCGTGAAAGATAGAGGTTGACCAGCAGCAACACGTAGTTGCTCTTTGATTAGGTCAACGCCAGTTACCATCTCTGTTACTGGGTGCTCTACTTGAATACGAGTGTTCATTTCGATGAAGTAGAATTCGCCATTTTCGTATAGGAATTCAAATGTACCTGCACCGCGGTAGCCGATTTCTAGACATGCGCGAGTACAACGTTCACCGATGTATTTACGCATCTCTTCAGTGATACCTGGAGCTGGCGCTTCTTCAACCACTTTCTGGTGGCGACGCTGCATTGAACAGTCACGCTCACCAAGGTGGATAGCACCGCCTTGACCGTCAGCAATTACTTGTACTTCAACGTGACGTGGGTTTTCTAGGAATTTCTCCATGTAAACCATGTCGTTGTTGAAACATGCTTTCGCTTCAGCACGTGTCATTGCGATTGCTTCTGTTAGTTCACCTTCAGTGCGAACAACACGCATACCACGACCACCGCCGCCGCCAGACGCCTTGATGATAACTGGGTAGCCAATGCGCTTAGCATGTGCTTTGTTTGCTGCTTCGTCGTCATTTAGCGGGCCGTCAGAACCAGGTACACAAGGTACACCTGCTTTCTTCATTGCCGTGATTGCTGAAACTTTGTCACCCATGATGCGGATAGTTTCTGCTTTAGGACCAACGAAAATGAAACCGCTTTGTTCAACTTGTTCAGCGAAGTCTGCGTTTTCAGATAGGAAGCCGTAGCCAGGGTGGATAGCAACAGCGCCTGTAACTTCAGCTGCACTGATGATACGAGGGATGTTTAGGTAGCTATCGATACCACGAGCAGGGCCGATACAAATGGTTTCATCTGCTAGCAGTACGTGCTTAAGGTCACGGTCAGCTGTTGAGTGAACAGCAACCGTTTTAATGCCTAGCTCTTTACATGCTCGCAGAATACGTAGTGCAATCTCACCACGGTTCGCGATTACTAATTTATCTAACATAATGAGGCTTCTCTATTATTCGATAATTACTAGAGCTTGATCGAACTCAACTGGTTGGCCGTCTTCAACAAGGATTGCAGTTACAACACCAGACTTATCAGCTTCAATTTGGTTCATCATCTTCATTGCTTCAACGATACATAGTGTGTCGCCAGCGTTAACTTGTTGACCAACTTTTACGAATGGTTTTGCGTCTGGGCTTGGTGCGCCGTAGAACGTACCAACCATTGGAGAAAGAACTTGGTGACCTGCAGGTGCTGCTGGAGCTTCTGCTGCTTCTGGAGCTGCCGCTTGAGCTGGTGCTGCTGCAGGAGCTGGTGCCGCTGCTGGAGCCGGAGCTGCTGCGTATTGAATTGGTGCTGCTACAGGTGCAGTGCCGTTGCGGCTGATGCGTACTGACTCTTCACCTTCAGAGATTTCTAGTTCTGCGATACCAGACTCTTCAACCAATTCGATTAGCTTTTTGATTTTGCGAATATCCATCGTTTCTTTCTCTTTTGTTAATTAACCATGCTCTATGACTAGAGCTGGTGTCTATTAGTTCGGTTATGTTCGTTATTTTGACTGCAACTTGTGAATCGCAGCAGTCAAAGCAAATTGGTAGCCTTGTGCGCCTAAGCCACAGATTACCCCTTCGGCTTTATCTGAGAGGTAAGAGTGGTGCCTAAAAGGTTCACGTGCGTGAACATTCGATAGGTGCACTTCAATAAATGGGATCGCTACGCCAAGTAGTGCATCACGCAACGCCACACTGGTATGTGTAAAGGCCGCTGGGTTGATGATAATGAAATCAATATCTTGATATGCACTATGGATAGCTTCGATCAGTTCATACTCACGATTTGACTGTAAGTGAGATAGCGCAACATCTTGTGTTTTCGCTTGCTCTGTTAGTGAGCTAATAATCTGGTCAAGTGTTTGAGAGCCGTAGTGTGCCGGTTCTCTTAGGCCTAACAGGTTAAGGTTTGGGCCATTTAAAACTAGAATGCGAAACTTTGTAGACATCGTGGGGCTATCTTCCTTTATCGTGATTACGACCGTGAATGTTGCCATTTTATTGAAAATTTGGGGTTAATTTCCAGTGAGAAAAACCCAAATTTAAAAATTAGAACCAGATTATAGCTAATTCAGCGCAAATCGCAGCAATTTACTGGTCTAATCTCCTATTGATAGCAAGTGAAATTGTTACCAACTTAACAAAAAAGCGTTATTACCTTAATTGTGGTGTGGATATTTGAGAGTAAGATCAGCCATAAAAAAACCGCCACATAGGTGACGGTTTGGAAATGATCTGTTTTAAACCGTGATTCTGGTGTGATAGCTATTATGCCAATTCAGCTTTCTCTGCAATCAGCTTATCAACCACACTTGGGTCTGCTAGCGTTGAAGTATCACCAAGGTTGCCAGTATCGCCCGTTGCGATCTTACGCAGGATACGACGCATGATCTTACCTGAACGTGTTTTCGGTAATGAATCGGTCCAGTGCAGCACGTCTGGTGTCGCAATAGGGCCTATCTCTTTACGCACCCAGTCTTTCACTTCTTTATGAAGCTCTGCGGTTGGGAACTCGCCATCATTAAGCGTGATGTAAGCGTAAATCGCTTGGCCTTTGATGTCGTGAGGAATACCGACAATCGCAGCCTCTGCAATCTTATCGAATGCAACGAGCGCTGACTCAATCTCTGCAGTACCCATACGGTGACCAGATACGTTCAGCACGTCATCAACACGACCAGTAATCCAGTAGTAGCCGTCTTCATCACGACGAGCGCCATCACTGGTGAAGTACATACCTTTGAAAGTAGAGAAATATGTCTGCTCAAAACGGTCATGGTCGCCATGAACAGTACGCATTTGACCTGGCCACGAGTCTAGAATGACCAGGTTGCCGTCGGTTGCGCCTTCAATGATGTTACCCATGTTATCTACTAGCGCAGGTTGTACACCGAAGAATGGACGAGTCGCTGAACCCGGTTTTAGATCGGTAGCGCCTGGTAGTGGGGCAATTAGGATACCGCCCGTTTCGGTTTGCCACCATGTATCAACAATAGGAGACTGCTCGTTACCAATCGTTTTGTAGTACCACTCCCACGCTTCTGGGTTAATAGGTTCACCTACCGAGCCCATGATTCTCAAGCTGTCACGAGAGGTACCTTCAACTGCTTCATTGCCTTTCGCCATCAATGCACGAATAGCCGTTGGTGCAGTGTAAAGAATGTTTACTTGGTGCTTATCCACCACTTCACTCATTCGACTTGTGTTCGGGTAGTTTGGTACACCTTCAAACAGGATTGTCTTAGCGCCGTTAGCCAGTGGTCCGTAAACCAGGTATGTGTGGCCAGTAATCCAGCCTACATCAGCAGTACACCAGAAGGTTTCGCCTTCTTGGTAATCAAATACGTATTTAAAGGTCATCGCTGCGTAAACAAGGTAACCACCGGTAGTGTGCATTACACCTTTTGGTTTGCCTGTTGAGCCTGATGTATAAAGGATGAATAGTGGGTCTTCCGCATTCATCTCTTCTGGTGGGCAGTCTGCTGATACGTTCGCTGTCGCCTCATGCCACCAAATATCACGGTGCTCATGCCATGCAACCTCACCGCCAGTACGCTTAAGCACCATCACTTTTTCGATGGTTTTCACTTCTGGGTTGGTCAGTGCTTCGTCGACGTTTTTCTTAAGAGGGACAGCTCGGCCGCCACGCACGCCTTCATCCGCTGTGATCACGACTTTAGCATTCGAATCGATAATACGACCTGACAGTGCTTCTGGTGAGAAACCACCAAATACCACGGTATGAACCGCACCAATACGAGTACACGCCAGCATAGCAACTGCAGCTTCAGGAACCATAGGCATGTATAAACAAACCACATCGCCTTTACGTACGCCTTGCTCTTTTAGAGCGTTAGAGAACAGACATACTTCTTTGTGCAGTTCATTAAAAGTTAGGGTTTTATCATCAGCAGGGTCATCGCCTTCCCAGATGATTGCGACTTCATCACCGCGCTCAGCAAGGTGGCGGTCAATACAGTTCGCCGACACATTCAATGTGCCATCTTCAAACCAGCGAATATCGATGTGGCCTGGGTCGAAAGAGGTATTTTTTACTTGTGTGAAAGGTTTAATCCAATCCACGATTTTTCCGTGTTCACCCCAAAAGCCTTCTGGGTCAGAAACAGATTGTTGGTACATGGCTAGGTAAGTGTCATTATCCGCGTGTGTGGTTGATTTAATATTTTCTTTTACCGGATAAACGTGGGCTTCACTCATTGCATCTCTCCTTGTGCCTACATTCCTAATGAACTGGCAACTTCCTTTGTGTTCAGTTTCTAGGTCTATTACAGAACCGTCTTTGTGTTATCACTCTCGGCTAGGACGGCGATTTCCACAATTAGACTTTAGGATGAGACGCCGCTTTTCACTTACAAAATAGCGAGTTAAGTTCATTTTTGAGATGTTGCTCTCTATGTCGAGCTGCAAGGATTGAATTAGGTGTACGAAGAGTTGAAGCGGGGCAGATCACCATGTTTCAGGCGGACAAAGATCAGCGCAGCAGAGATAGCATCTTGTAATGCATCATGTTTATTGACTGGAATTGGTAAGTCGAGCTGGCGGCAAATCGCATCCATGCTGAGGTCGAAATAGGCATTGGGCAGCTGTCTTTCGAGTTTGTCTTGATAGAGTTGGCTCACTTCGATTAATCGGTTAGGCAGCGGAAATCCGAGTTGTTTTAAACAGGCGCGGTCGAGAATTTTTTTGTCATAGCGGATGTGATAGCCGACTAAAGGACGATTACCAATGAAGCTTAGCAGTTCAATTAGGGCTTGTTTCTCTTCGATTCCGTGTTTGAGGTCTTGATGGCGGATGCGGTGGATTTTTATTGAATTGCAGTCGAGCGATTGAGGGGCTCGTAATCTAACTTCGAAGGGCTTACTGGTGATGATGCGGTTACCGATGATCTTGGTCGCGGCAATAGTGACTAATTCCGCCTGATTAGGGTCTAGGCTGGTGGTTTCACAATCGAGTGAGACATATTCTTGATGAAGAGGCGCAGTAAACAGAGGCTGATGCGGAGAGCCTTTGAGCTTGTGATGCCAGTAATAGCGAACCAGTCTATTCATCGTGCAATCGCCTAGTCCCTTATCTGATAGTGGTAGCCGAGCCATTGCTTGAATTTCTTAACCACGTGCAGGCTATGACGAAGCAGATCTCGATCTGCTCGCTCCATTAGTTTGACGTCGATTTTATTGCTGCTGTGCTGTTGCGACAGGCGTTGTGATAAACGCCACTTAAAAAACTGCTTGAGCGCTTCACTGAGGTTATCCGCGGTGCTTTGCTCTAGTACCTTCTTATTTACGAGATGCTCGATGCGTTCAAAGGTGTTATTGACCGTCACGCCGTGCTCAAGGCTCAGTGCTCTAACACCATGCACTATAGGGAAAATACCACCTTGTTTGATGTCGAGTCCGGACTTGGACTGTTTCACATTACCAAACAGGGTCAGGGGAACTGAGAAGTTTAGGGCAGGGCGGCAGAACTCGGTCAGAATCAATTCCTGTCCGAGCATCAAATCACTCAAGTGCTGCTTAACGGGGAGTAACAGGTCTCTATTGCCTGCAACAGCATGTGCATCCGCCATGATGGCAATATCCATCACCGTATCTGGCGTCGCTTTTCTTACCCAACTGGTGAGAGTTTGTTTCCATTCTTGTTCTGAGTGAACCCACTTCGGGTTGTTGACCATGACGTTGCCAGGACACAGTGGATAACCTAACTGTTGCAACGTATGAGTGAGATCATTCATGGCGTTTTGGCATTGGTGCCACTCTAATCCGTCTTGAATGATCAACGCATTGTCTTGATCGGTTTTGAGTATCTGTTCTCCGCGACCTTCTGAGCCTAACACGATGAGGCAGCAATGGTTGTGTAGCGCTGGCGGGATAACCAACTCAAACGCCTTCTCTATAATCTGTTCATTTACGGCTGAAATTAGCTCCATGATGAAACGTGTGCGAATACCATTATTGAGCAGGCTTTCGACCAATTGACGTTGCTTGTTGGAGGCCAGGGCCAATTCTTCAATGCTGGTGGCTCGAGCGATACGCAAAGTAAGAACATGCGAGTGAGTGGAGAACGCACTGAGTATTTGCGTCATATCCACCATGCCGACCGCATTTAACCCATCACAAACCATCAGCCTTTTTACACGATTCCTTGTCATGGTGATCATGGCGTTAAATAAGAAGTCACCATGATTAACATGCAAAACAGGGTAGGTTGCTATCTCGCCGACAGGTGTATCGAGCGGGCGATCATCAAGCATCACCGCGTGTAATAAATTGGTCCGTGTGACGATTCCGTACGGAAAGGAACATGATGATCTAAAAGCTTTTGGATCATCATGTTCCAAATGAACCAAGGCCGAGTCTAAGCCTTGTTCTTTAAGGGTTTGAGTGACTTGATTGATAGGTTGGTCAGGTTCAAGTATCAGGGGTGGGTGGTAAATCGAGTCGTCGACTTTGGTCAGTATGAACTCAGCAAGATTCTGCTGTTGCTGAGCGGCTTCAATCAATGCTTTTCGGGTCGAGAGGTTACTATCGAAGTAAGCGGCAAACTGGCCGTTGGCGTGGTATAGCTCAAGAAAAACGTCGTTTGGCAATAGGTAACTTAAGGTATCTTCTAATGCGATATATTGATGTTTGGTATGAGGCTCAAACTGGCTGCGCACATCGAAAATATCGTCATTGGCATAGTGCGCATAGATCTCTCCGTCACTGCTAGCGCGCTCTTCGACGGCCCCTTTAATCAGAATATGCAGGTGGCGGCTCGGGCGGTCGGCCTCCAATATCACTTCGTGTGCTCGGTAGTAAACCACATCTAAAGCTGAGCGTAGCGTTAACTGTTCCGCTTCAGACAAGCTATCGAAGGGCGGGTGCTGCATATTAAATTTGTCAGGCATAAGCAATCGCAAGGGAGTGAGAGTCTCTTTTTAGTGTGACAAATTACCAGCGAAGCTCCAGACGACTTTAGTCTAAATGAGAGAGTTGCGACTTTTGCACGTTGGATTTTTGAGTTAAATACGACAGAGATATTTATTGAATATGGGAATGCTATCCCCGCAATAATTCCCTTTTTCATCTTTTGTGACCTAGGCATAATTGGCGCTTCCTTGTTCCACACATTTTTATAGGTCGCCTATGTTTAATCCTTCCCCTTATGGCTGGATATCCCAGTATTTTCTTGGTTTCTTTTTTGCCTATGGCGTTTATTTGCCATTTTGGGCGCTGTGGTTTGAAGAGCAAGGTGTGTCTGCAGGGGACATTGGCGTATTGATTGGTGTGGGTTTGGCTACGCGTTGTGTTGCCAACTTTGTAATAACACCACGTATCTATAAAGTTGAGCATTTAATGCCAGCATTGCGTTGCCTCAGTTTTGTAGCGCTATTATTCGTTGGTTTCCATTTCTTTACTGGTGGTAGCTTTTTATTGATGCTGCTAGCAACGGTGATGTTCAACCTCTGCTATGGACCGATTATTCCGCTTTCTGATGCAATGGCGAACCATTACAGCCGTCTCAAAATGCTCGATTACGGACGTACACGTTTGTGGGGATCAGTGGCATTTATTGCGGGCTCTACCGTGGTTGGTTATCTGGTGGCTGAATTTGGCACGGATATGATTTTGTATACTGCGCTGGCAGGGGTGTTAGTGTCTTTATTGTTCGCGATGAGAAACCCGAACGTAATGCCAGTGACAGAATCAGAGCAAGTGGCTGAAAGACCTAAACTTGGTCAACTATTACGTGAATCATCGGTAGTGAAGTTTCTTGCATTGATGGCACTGCTTCAAGGAAGCCACGCTGCGTATTACAGCTTTAGTGCGATTTACTGGAAAGAGGCGGGGCACTCTGAGGCGATCATCGGTTATCTGTGGAGCTTGGCTGTGGTTGCTGAGGTGGCAGTATTTGCTCTGAGCAAGCGACTGTTTGCTGGATTATCGTTACGCACTTTGTTTGTGATTGCTGGTATCGGAGTAATGGCTCGTTGGGGTATTACGGCATCAACGACTGCGATTCCAGTATTAATAGTGGCCCAGCTGCTGCATGGGGTGACATTTGCGATGGCACATATCGCTGCGATTCAATACATTCAGTCTCAAGAGTCGAACAAAATGGTGGCACTGCAGGCACTTTACAATGCGATACCACTTGGCGCCTTTATCGCATTAATGACGACCCTAAGTGGCTGGGGCTACGAATTGTGGGGTGCGAATATCTTCTGGGGAATGGCTGCGATGGGTGCAATTGCCCTGTTTATCAAGCTTGATGAAAGAAGCTCTGTGGTTGAAGTTAATCAACCCGAGTCAGAAGTTCATAGCTGATCACCAATCGTGATTATTAGAGTCTAAAGCACAGAATTTAAGCGATGCGATTGAGTTAATGACTCATCCTTAGTTAAATGAAACCTCTCCCTTATGGAGAGGTTTTTTTATGGATGAAGAAAGGGTTTTCAATGCAAGGATGGGTAGTAATTCCAGTCTCTTTAGCCTACTTGGGCGTGTTATTTCTGATCGCTTGGTATGGAGACAGGCAGGTTCGCTGGCTATCGCGTTGGCGACCGTGGATCTATAGCCTTTCTATTGCGGTGTATTGTACCTCGTGGACCTTCTATGGAACGGTGGGTCAGGCGAGCAATAACCCTTGGTCTTTCTTACCCATCTATCTTGCACCGATTTTGGTCTTCACCCTTGGGTGGCGGATCTTAGCGCGACTGATTCTGATCGCGAAGCGGGAACATATCACCTCAATTGCCGACTTTATCGCGGCTCGCTACGGAAAATCCCAAGGCTTGGCGGTGGCTGTCACCGTGATTGCTGTCGTCGGTATTCTTCCTTATATCGCGCTGCAACTACGTGGTATCACCATGGGGTTGGATATCGTTGCCCCGAGTCTGGCTCAAGATTTTGGCTATCAGGATTACCATGTTTCTTGGTTTGTGGTCGGTGCGCTGGCCATTTTTACCATGCTGTTTGGTACAAGGCACATTGATAACACGGAGCATCACCGCGGCATGATGATGGCGGTGGCGTTTGAGTCCATAGTTAAGTTGGCGGCATTTTTGATTGTTGGTCTATTTATCATGTATCTGGCGATGAGCAGCGACAAGATTGACCTGCTAGACGTGGCAGCGAGCACTTATGAGTCGCCGAATATTCCGACCTTAATTATCCATACTGTTTTGACCATGTTGGCGATTGTCTGTTTACCACGCCAGTTTCATACCATGGTTGTTGAGAATGAACGCCCTCAAGATCTGCATACCGCTCGCTGGTTATTTCCGCTTTATCTGATTTTGATGGGGCTGTTTGTTCTGCCAATTGCATGGGCGGGGCAAGGGCTGCTTCCGAGCATGCCTGCAGATACGTATGTGATCAGTCTGCCGATGGCTGAAGGCGCCAATCATATTGCCTTGCTTGCGTTCCTTGGTGGTACATCTGCTGCTAGTGGTATGGTAATTGTGTCGACCATCGCGTTGGCGATCATGGTGTCGAACGATTTAGTGATGCCGCTATTGCTGCGCCGTATGCGACTCACCCAAAGGACTCATCGCCACTTCTCTGGGTTACTATTGGTGATTCGTCGTGGGCTTATTTTATTGCTTCTACTTGGTGCTTGGTTGTTCTATCAGGCGCTCGATACCATTCATTCCTTGTCTGCGATTGGCTTCCTTTCGTTTGCGGCGATTGCTCAATTTGCTCCGGCACTGATTGGTGGTTTGTACTGGCGTCCGGGTAATCGCAAGGGTGTTTATGTCGGTTTAATGGTTGGCTCGGTGATTTGGCTCATTACCTTGATGAGTCAAACCAGTATGTTGGCTGGCGACAGTCAAAGTAACTTGCTGCTGTGGATCATCACACCACCAGAGTTACTCAGTAGTTGGGATATTAGCAGTTCAAACTGGGGGATAGTGCTGAGTATTGTGCTCAATACTTTGTGTTATGCCGTGGTTTCTATTTCGACCAGACCAAGCCTAAGTGAGCGCTTACAATCGGCGGCATTTGTTGGTACGCCGCTGCCTGAAAATGAGAACATTAGCCTTTATCAAAGCCGTGTAACCGTGGCTGAACTAGAGATGTTGGCATCTCGGTTTGTCGGTCGAAAGCGAGCGAAAAGCGCTATCCAAAGTTACTGGCAGCAACACGGTCAACCGCTGCTTCCTAATCAACAAGCGCCAGCAAGCTTGATTCGACATGCTGAGCGTGTACTGGCGGGTGTGTTTGGAGCCTCCTCTGCTAAGTTAGTACTCACTTCCGCTCTGCAGGGCCGAAATATGCAGCTTGAAGAAGTGGCGACCATCGTTGATGAAGCCTCTGAGTTGTACGATTTCAGTCGTGGCTTGCTACAAGGTGCGATTGAGCATATTGGTCAAGGTATTGCAGTGGTTGATAAACAGATGAGGCTGGTGGCATGGAATCAGCGTTACTTAGAACTGTTTGAATTCCCTGCTGGCTTGATACAAGTGGGCAGGCCGATCTCCGATGTGATTCGCCACAATGCTCAGCAAGGTTTGTGTGGTCCGGGTGACCCTGAAGATCATGTGCGTCGCCGTGTTTATCATTTGGAGCAAGGTACACGACACACCTCTTCTCGCATTCGCCCTGATGGTCGCGTGATTGAGGTGCAAGGCAATCCAATGCCAAGCGGCGGCTTTGTGATGAGCTTTACCGATATCACGGTATTCAGACAAGCAGAACAGGCACTAAAAGACGCCAATGAAAGCTTGGAATCAAGAGTGCACGAACGAACTCAAGAACTCGAAAAACTCAATCATCGCTTGGTCAAGGCGACACAAATTTCTGATCAAGAATCGCAATCTAAGAGTCGTTTCTTGGCGGCAGTAAGCCACGATTTGATGCAGCCACTTAATGCGGCGCGCTTGTTTGCTTCGTCACTTTCGGAGGTAGCAAAAGAGCAAGAGGTGAAGCAGCTTTCATCCCATATTGAAAGTGCACTGGGTGCGGCAGAGGACTTGATTGGTGATTTGTTGGATATCTCACGATTAGAGTCCGGCAAGCTGGAAACTAACATTCACGCCATTGCGGTGCATGATGTGCTCGCTAACTTGAATGCTGAATTTAGCGCCTTAGCGACGCAGCAAAAAATTGATTTCAAGATGATCCCATCATCCCTGTTTATTCATTCTGACCCTAAGCTGTTAAGGCGTGTGATTCAGAACTTTTTGACTAACGCTTTCCGCTATAACCCAGAGGGGAAAGTGGTGCTGGGAGCAAGACGAGTCAACGGGCAGGTGCGAATCGATGTGTGGGATAACGGAACCGGTATTGATGAGGACAAGCAACAAGAGATCTTCGAAGAGTTTACTCGTGGTAGCCAAGTGCGTTCCGATCAAGGCTTAGGGCTTGGCCTTGCGATTTCTAAAGGTATTGCTCATGTGCTTGGTCATCAAATATCGATGCGCTCATGGCCGGAGCAAGGCAGTGTTTTCTCTATAACCTTAGCAAGAGCGGAACAAGTGGCTCCGGTTGTGCAAGCTACTGCGTCAGTGGCGAGCAGTGACATCGAGCACCTTAAAATCTTGTGTGTTGATAATGAACGAGAGATTTTGGTTGGTATGGAGAACCTGATTGGTCGCTGGGGTTGTGAGGTTAAAACGGCAGTTGATTTGGTCGAGAGTTTGAAGTGCCTCGATGGTGACTGGAAACCCGATGTGATCTTTTCTGATTACCGCCTCGATAATGGGCGAACAGGGCTTGAGGTGTTGCAACAGTGTCGCTTGCGCCTTGGAGATTCCTTTGAAGGGGTCATCATTAGTGCCGATAGAACCGATGACATGTTGGCGGCGATAAAGGCCAACAGCTTTAGCTTTATTGCCAAGCCAGTGAAACCACTAAAACTCAGAGCAGTGTTGAATCGTGTGAGTTAATTTAAGTCATTATTAGATCCTAATAAGGCCTCTGATGAGGCCTTTTTCGATCCGGTAGACTTGTTATGAGTTACTGGTTTTAACCTGCGATACCACCTTGAGTGAGCGCGGTTGGGTCAAGCAGCTTGCTGAGTTCTTCTCGGCTAAGATCGGTTTCTCGCTCGGCAACATCAAGGATAGGTAAACCCTCTTTGTAAGCTTTCTTGGCAATATCTGCTGCCTTTAGGTAACCAATCACAGGATTAAGTGCAGTCACCAAAATAGGATTCTTTGAAAGCGCTAAATCAAGATTGTCTTGGCGCACCGTGAAGGTTGCAACCGCTTTATCTGCTAGCGCGACTGAACTGTTAGCTAAAAGCTCGATACTTTCTAATACGTTATGAGCAATCACTGGTAGCATCACATTCAGTTGGAAGTTGCCAGATTGGCCCGCTACCGTAATGGTGGTGTCGTTACCAATCACCTGCGCTGCCGCCATCGCTGCAGCTTCTGGTATTACAGGGTTCACCTTGCCCGGCATGATAGATGAGCCTGGTTGTAGCGCCTGCAATTCAATTTCTCCTAAGCCAGCTAATGGACCAGAGTTCATCCAGCGAAGATCGTTTGCGATCTTCATGATCGCAACTGCTGCAGTTTTGAGCTGACCCGAAAAGGCAACGATCGCGTCTTGACTGCTGAGGTTGAAAAAGAAGTTTTCACTCGAGTTAAAGCTGATCTTTGTCGACTGCGACAGGTTACTTGCAAACTTATCGGCAAAGCGAGGGTCAGCATTGATGCCTGTACCTACCGCCGTTCCACCTTGAGCAAGCGCTTTAATAGCGGGCAGGGTGCTTTCAATGGCTTGCTTAGCGTGTTCAATCTGGAACTTCCAGCCACCTAATTCTTGAGCAAAGGTAATCGGCATCGCATCCATTAGGTGAGTACGGCCGGTTTTCACTACCTCGGCAAGCTCTTGCTGTTTAACGTTCAGGGCTTCAGACAGGTGGGTTAGTGCTGGTAGCAGCTTGTTTTCAGCAGTGAGTGCGACACTGACTTGAATCGCGGTTGGTACCACATCGTTACTGCTTTGTCCCATGTTGACGTGATCGTTCGGGTTCACGTCGCCTTGCAAACTTCTTGAAGCGAGTGTTGCAATCACTTCGTTGGCATTCATGTTGGAGCTAGTACCAGAGCCGGTTTGGTAGACATCGATCGGGAATTGATCGAGATGTTTACCATCAATGATCTCTTGGCTCGCGTCAGCGATCGCATTGGCAATATCGCCTTCCAATAAGCCTAATTGAGCATTGGTGTCAGCAGCGGCTTGTTTAATGAATGCCAGTGCTTGAATAAAGCTGGTGGGCATTTTGTGGGAGCTAAACGCGAAGTTATCTGCGGCACGTTGAGTTTGTGCTTGATACAGCGCATCAGCAGGGACTTTTACTTCTCCCATGCTGTCTTTTTCAATTCGATATTGTAGGGTCATCTTCTATCCTTGTTAGCCAAGTGGGGCTTGGACTTGTTGTAGTGTCTGGCTGAGATTCAAAAAACGCGCTTGGCCATGTGGTTGCTGGCAGTAGTGGCGTTTTAGATAAAATAGTGGTGAGTGAATTGAGTCTAGGCAGATATGACGAAAGGTAAAACTGCGCTCAGGTGACTCAATCGCTTCAATCAGATGGAAGAAAACTTGGCGCAGGTACAGCTCGCACAGCAAGATGTTTTCTTGGGCGGCGTGTTTTTCATAGTATGCGGCAAGCGTTTGTGCACACTCGATGTAGTCTCGAATTACAAACGGCTCGTGCCCGTGAACTTGCTCTGAGGAGGTAAAGCGATCCTGCGCTTTGTAGAACCTCGAATAGAGAACCTGCTGCTCTTTCATCATCATTTTCATCTCTATATTGGATGTTAATGATAATTATTATCAAACAGAGGTTTAAAAACAACCCTTTGTTTCTGTTTTTATAAAACGGTAGGCAAAAGAAAAAAGCCGATACATAACGTATCGGCTTTCTGAGATTCAGTACCTAATCCCTACAATGTAAGTACTGATTCATTTTTTGCTAAACATCTTTGTTTCGAGGTCATGCTTAGTGGTCGTGAGCTTCACCTGCACCTTTCGGGTAACGGATGTTTTCAACCATCTCTTGTACGTCTTGTGGTACTTCAGCAGTTACCTTGTTTACCGCAATTGAAACTACGAAGTTTAGACACATACCTAGCGTACCGATGCCTTCTGGGCTGATACCAAACCACCAGTTTTCAGGTGTGCTTGCTGCTGGGTTAACGAACTTGAAGTAGATGATGTAGCTTGCTGTGAAGGCAATACCTGTCAACATACCTGCAATCGCACCTTCCTTGTTCATCTTCTTGTAGAAGATACCTAGGATGATTGCTGGGAAGAAGGATGCTGCGGCTAAGCCGAAGGCAAACGCTACTACCTGAGCAACAAAGCCTGGTGGGTTAATACCCAAGTAACCTGCACCGATAATCGCGACCATTGCTGCCAAACGAGCGGCTAGTAGTTCCTGCTTGTCGGTCATGTTTGGTCTGAAGCCTTTCTTCAACAAGTCATGTGAAATCGATGTTGAGATTACCAATAGTAGACCAGCGGCTGTTGATAGTGCGGCTGCTAGGCCACCGGCTGCCAGTAGCGCTACAACCCAGTTTGGTAGTTTTGCTAGTTCTGGAGAAGCCAGTACGATGATGTCACGGTTAATCTTCATCTCGTTGCGCTCATCGCCCGAGTAGAACATTTTGCCATCGCCGTTCTTATCTTCCCAACCTACTAGACCAGTGCTTTCCCAGTTTTTGTACCAGCTAGGTGCGTCTGCTGCTGCGACACCTTGCATGTCTGGGCCGTTAATCGTTTCAATCATGTTTACACGAGCGAATGCTGCAACGCCTGGTGCTGTTGTGTATAGCAATGAGATGAACAGTAGTGCCCAACCTGCTGAGATACGAGCATCACGTACTTTCGGTACTGTGAAGAAACGGATGATTACGTGTGGAAGACCTGCAGTACCCACCATTAGAGCTGCACAGATGAAGAATACATCCACCATGCTCTTGTTACCTTCGGTATAGGCGGTAAATCCGAGCTCTTCAGTCAGTCCATCCAGTTTATCGAGTAGGTAAACGTCTGTGCCTGAAATCGTTGAACCCATACCAACTTGTGGAAGCGGGTTACCTGTCATCATGATTGACGTGAAGATTGCTGGAACAAGGAAGGCGAAAATGAGGACACAGAATTGAGCTACCTGCGTATAAGTGATGCCTTTCATGCCACCAAGTACTGCGTAGAAGAACACAATACCCATACCAATGATGATACCTAGGTTAATGTCGACCTCTAGGAAACGAGAGAATACTACGCCCACACCACGCATTTGACCTGCAACGTATGTGAATGATACGAAGATTGCACAGAATACCGCTACCATACGTGCTGTTTTCGAGTAGTAACGTTCGCCGATAAAATCAGGAACCGTAAACTGACCGAACTTACGTAGGTAAGGTGCTAAACATAGCGCAAGTAGTACATAACCACCTGTCCAGCCCATTAGGTAAACCGCACCGTCGTAACCAACGAATGAGATGATACCTGCCATTGAGATGAATGACGCTGCCGACATCCAGTCAGCGGCTGTCGCCATACCGTTTGCTACAGGGTGTACACCACCGCCCGCAACGTAGAATTCACTGGTAGACCCTGCGCGAGCCCAGATTGCGATGCCGATATACAGTGCGAAAGTGATACCGACGAGAATAAACGTCCAAGTTTGAATATCCATGTTCTAGCCTCTAGTCTTCCTGTACGTTGTATTTTTTGTCGAGCGCATTCATGCGGACAACGTAAATGAATATCAGCGCCACGAAGGTGTATATCGAACCTTGTTGAGCGAACCAAAAGCCTAGCTTAAACCCGCCAAACTGAACGGTGTTAAGGGCATCAACAAATAAGATGCCTGCGCCGTAAGACACTGCGAACCAGATCGCGAGCAGTGTTCCCATAATTCCCAAGTTTTCCTTCCAGTAGGCTTGAGCATGTTCCGTAGATTCGAACGCCATTGCCTTCTCCTTTATTCCGTTTCCGTAGAATGTCGTTGTGTTAACGTAATGTTACGATTTGAAATGTAGCAAGGATAAGTCAAGGGATCTGTGCAACTTTAGTAGGGACAGTTTTAGCCCTAATCCACTGAAATATGGGAGTCGGGAGACAAAACTATATAAAAATGTGATGTTACAAGGTTGTTAAATTAGCCAAAAGTCTAACAAAAAGGGGGGAATTAATGAGTGAGTAATAAAATTTAACAACTAAATGACAGATAACCAGTATTTAGTCCTGCTTATGACACTAAGGGAAATATAAGTTTGTTATAGTAATTACGCTGCTTTTAGAGCCCTTTTCTTGCTTAATGGCAGAAATTCTACATGCTTAAATCACGAGTTTTATTCTTTGGGGGGAATGAATTGGACGCAATAACTATTAATCACTTATTTTTAACTGGTGCCGTGCTCATCGCCATCAGTGTGCTTTTCTCACAAGTGTCCTCACGATTGGGCGTTCCGATTCTTTTGATCTTTTTGTTTGTTGGTATGTTGGCGGGTGAAGATGGTCCCGGCGGCATCAATTTTGATGATTATTCATTAACTTACTTGGTGAGTAACCTTGCACTTGCTGTGATCTTACTGGATGGCGGTATGCGCACCAAGGTGGCGAGTTTCAAGGTTGCGTTTTGGCCTTCGCTGTCGTTAGCCACGATAGGTGTGGCTTGTACTGCCACTCTCACCGGCTTAATGGCGGCTTGGCTATTCGATCTATCACTGATGCAAGGCATTCTAGTGGGCGCTATTGTGGGCTCAACCGATGCAGCGGCGGTATTTTCTCTGCTCAAAGGGCAGAGCCTCAACGAGCGTGTTGGCTCAACTCTAGAGATCGAATCGGGTACCAACGACCCTATGGCGGTCTTCTTAACGGTGACCTTAATCGCACTACTTGGCACCCCAGATGCCGAGATGGGGATGAACTTCCTGCTGAAAAGCTTCGCGATGCAATTTGGTGTTGGCACGCTTATCGGCCTTGGTGGTGGTTGGGTTCTGTGGAGTCTCATCAACCGAGTACAGTTGGCTGATGGTCTTTACTCTATTCTGGTACTTAGCGGCGGTGTGGCTCTGTTTGCTTTCTCTAACATGCTTGGCGGCAGTGGTATCTTGTCTATTTACCTTGTGGGCTTGTTTATTGGTAATCGTCCAACACGCTCTCGACACTCGATTCTCAATGTCCTTGATGGCATGACGTGGTTAAGCCAAATCGTGATGTTCTTGGTGTTGGGTTTACTGGTGACGCCATCGACACTGATGGACATTGCTCTGCCTGCGCTAGCATTGGCTTTCGGTATGATTTTGTTTGCACGTCCGCTGTCTGTTTGGTTGGGCTTGCTACCGTTTAGAAGCTTTACCACCAAGGAGCGTTGGTTTGTTTCTTGGGTTGGGTTACGTGGTGCGGTGCCGATCATTTTGGCTGTGTTCCCGATGATGGCTGGTCTGCCTAATGCTCAGCTGTATTTCAATATCGCATTCTTCGTGGTTATGGTGTCGCTGATTGTTCAAGGTGGCAGCTTGATGAAAGTGGCGAGGCTGGCTCAAGTTACCTTACCACCAACGCCGACACCTGTTTCACGCACTGGTATCGAGATCTACCCGACCAGTGAGTGGGAGATGTTTGTCTACAAGTTGAAAGAAGAGAAGTGGTGTGTCGGTGAGCCGCTTAAGCGCTTATCGATGCCAGAAGGCACACGTATTACTGCACTGTTTCGACAAGACGCTTTGCTTCACCCATCGGGTAGCACAGTGTTAGAAGCGAACGATATTCTTTGTGTGCTTGGTCAAGACAAAGACCTAGACAGCTTAAGTGAGCTGTTCAGTGAGGCGCCGGAGGCTGAAGAGGCTGCACGATTCTTTGGCGATTTCTTCCTTGAGGTTGGCTTGTCGATTGCTGCGGTGAGTGACTGTTATGGCATCGAGCTTGGTTCTGAAGAAGAGCGTGAGATGACGCTAAAACAACTGGCTGAACGCGAACTCGGCCCTCATCCAGTATTGGGTGATAGCTTCGAGTGGCATGACATCAATTGGGTGGTTGCAGAGATAGAAGATCATAAAGTCGTCAAGCTAGGTTTATGTTTGCCTAAGACGACTTTAGAAGAGGATATCAGCGGCGCTTAATTATGGACTTCTTGCAGTAAGATAACCGCTTGAGTTCGGTTTTTTACGTCCAGTTTTCGGAAGATGGCTGTCATGTGCGCCTTGATGGTCGCTTCCGAAACATTCAATTCATAGGCGATTTGTTTGTTCAGCAGGCCGTCGGAAAGCATCCCTAGCACCTTGTATTGTTGTGGCGTCAGTGTGGCAATTTTTTCCGCAAGGTCGCTACAAGCCGCATTGTTTGTTATCAGCCCTTCAGGGAAGAATGGGTCGCCATTCAGCACTTGATTCAGTGCACTCACCAATTCACGCATGTCACTCGACTTTGGAATAAAACCAAACGCACCATGACTTTTCACTTGAGTGACCACGCTAGCGTCCTCACTTGCCGAGATCACGACAATCGGTAGATCTGGGTATTCTGCACGAAGCTGAATCAGACCTGACATTCCATTGGCTCCCGGCATTTTTAGATCGAGAAGTAGTAGGTCGGGTTCATCTTCTTTTTTAAGTAGAGACAGTAACGCGTCGAGAGAGTCGGCCTCAAGTAGGTTCGCACCGCTGATCGCCATATGAACCGACTGAAATAGGGCGTTGCGGAAGAGAGGGTGGTCATCTGCAATGATGATGGTGTAGGTCGAGTCCATGACGTCCATACTTTTAACAATTTAGTTAATATTTATTATCATCCTGATTGAGTATGTGGACAATATCTATGCATTAAAAGTCTGAACCATATCGACTTTTATCCCCTTTCTAAGAAAGCGTTTCTTGCTATAACAAAAAAGCCGCACTGCCATCTCGTTATGAGGGGCGGTGCGGCTTTGTCTGGTGTTACATTCAGACCAATGTTGCCGTTATAGCTGGTGGTCTTGCATGTGTTTTAAGAATACATCGGCAGGCATAAAACCAGTCACACGAGCATTTGGAACATGGTTACCCTCACTATCCCAGAACTCAATGGTTGGTAAGCCAAGTACTTGCAGTTGTTTAAGTAATTCAATGTCTTGAGGCATGTTTCGCGTCACGTCTGCTTGAAGTAACACGAAGTCAGACAGCTTGTTCTCGACGTCTGCTTGATGGAAGGTGTACTTCTCAAACTCTTTACACGCCACACACCAGTCGGCGTAGAAATCGAGCATCACTGGTTTACCCAGTTTCTTCGCTTCGATGAGCTGGATTTCAAGCTCTTCAACGGTGTTGATTCGAGCAAACTGGATCTGTTGTTCTACTACAACGCTCTTTTCTGCAAACCAGTAATTTAGTGCAGGTTGAGCAGAAGCAAACAGACCAAGCATTGCGATGATGCCCACAGCGCTCTGCTTCCAACCACCAAATGGCAGTGCGTTCTTGCTGTGATACAACCAACCGAAGGCGATGAAGCCAAGGGCAGACCAAAGCACGGTTGCCCATAGTTCTGGGATGATGCGTTCTAGTAGGAAGATTGGTGCTGCCAACAAGATAAAGCCGAATACGACCTTCACTTTATCCATCCAGCTGCCTGCTTTTGGCAGTAGCTTATTGCCAAATACCGCAACCAAGATTAGCGGAATGCCCATACCCATAGCTAATGCATACAGAGCAATCGCGCCTGTAAATAGGTCGCCACTTTGAGCCACATACAGCAGCGCACCCGACAGTGGTGCCGTAGTACAAGGTGAACACACCAAGCCAGAGATAGCACCCATCGCGAATACGCCCAAGGTATTGCCGCCTTGCTGTTTGTTGCTTTGGTTGTTGAGCCAGGTTTGGACACTGCTCGGCAGTTGTAGGTTATACACGCCAAACATCGACATCGCTAACGCTACGAATAGAACGCTCAACGCAATCAACACGTAAGGATGTTGCATTGCAGCTTGGAACTGCATACCCGCAGATGCAACCACTAAACCTAATAGGGTGTAGGTGAGCGCCATACCTTGAACATAGATGAAGGACAACATCAACGCGCGACCTTGGCTGAGCTTGCCACCACCTAACACGATGCCCGTTAGGATTGGATACATAGGCAGAACACACGGTGTGAAGGCTAAGCCAACACCGAGCGCCAAGAACAGTAATGGGGTCCACCAACTGTCACCGAGTTTATCGGCTAGGCTTGCTTCTTTTGAAACGGGTGCGCTTGATTGTGGTGCTGTGTTATTGGCCACATCTGCTTTTGGAGAAGCAACTTGTGGTGAGCTGTTCGCTTGGTTACTGGTAGTGTCGGTAGCAGTGTCGCTTGAACCCGCCGCTTCAAACGGTGCAATGTCGATGACGCGAGTTTCTGGGGGGTAGCAGAAGCCAGCCTCAGCACAGCCTTGATACTTAACGATCAGCTGCGAGCCATCTTGGTAACTTTGTAGGGGAACTTGTACGAATAGCGGCTGAGTATAAACACTCACCTCACCAAAGAATTCATCTTGATGTGGCTTACCATCTTCTAACTCAACATTACCGATAGCGAGATTTTGGCCGCTAAAAGAGAGGCTATGTTGATAGAGGTAGTAGCCTTCTTTTACCTGCCAGTCGAGAAGCACCTTGCCATCTTGCTGGTAGTAATTGAAAGGGAAAGCTTGGTCTACAGGAACAAAACCGTTGTTATTGCCTCCGAAGCTT
This sequence comes from Vibrio sp. 99K-1, assembly GCF_013114585.1. Classification (NCBI taxonomy): domain Bacteria; kingdom Pseudomonadati; phylum Pseudomonadota; class Gammaproteobacteria; order Vibrionales; family Vibrionaceae; genus Vibrio; species Vibrio sp. 99K-1. Next base: position 98,406 of record NZ_VTXF01000014.1, on the reverse strand, counting down.
GGCTCGGCGTTGTCATTTCCAAAAAGCGCCCACGCAGGCTGGGTGAACAGGGAAATACAAACAAAAAGTAATGTGGCAAGTCGTCGCATACTATTTAGTCATTTAATGGAGTTATGGGTATCTTAACTCAATCAGACCGTAATAGTTTGCTATTAGTTTCATTGGCTAGCAAATATCCCTTAGGGCGGGAAATCCACTTTCTTAGGTAATCGAGATAGGGTCAGCCTTGCAGCAGGCATAGGGAGCCCTTGCCAGTAACCCATTTAAGCCACACCTAAGCGTGCTTTTACTACTTGCTCGCAAGCATCGATATTGGTTGTGTCTTTTGGAATGATTAACACGGTGTCGTTGCCGCCAACAGTACCGATAATCTCAGTATGCGGGTCGATATCGACTAATCTTGCAACTAACTGCGCACAACCTGGGTGGGTTTTAACTATCACCATTGCTTGGTTATGAGTGATTAATTCGATTTGCGAAGAGATGGATGCATCGACACGTACAGGCGCGCTTTCAACCGTAATGCAGTAGACCTTTTTACCACAGGCATTCTGAATTTTGACTACGCCGAGCTGTGACAAAATACGAGATACCGTCGACTGGCTAATGCCGGTATAGCCGATCTCGACTAGCTTTTCGCGCAGTTGGTTTTGGGTTGAGAAGCTTTGTTGTTGTAGTAAGCGTTTGCACGCTGCAGTCAGTGTTTTATCTTCAGCTGAATACAAGCAACCGTGCTCAGTGATCGGGTTCATGAACAACTCCTTAAGGTCAACAGTGATACCGCTTGTCCATAGCGTCGTGCGCACTCCCAAAGCCGTAGAGTACGATTTGTTAATTAGGGCTTACCGACGAATCCTGAAGTAAAGAAGGGTGGGTATGCGAGATGTATGATCATCTATGCATTCAGTCTACCACTAAAGGATAGTTATCTTTTTGAAGGCGATCACCAAACAAAATTCTGGTTATTTGCTTATATTTTGGTGCTTTATTCTTAGGGTGAGTGGATATTTATTCCGCATTGGGAATAAATATCCATGTATTTTGAAAGGTTTTAACCTTGGTGTTAATGAAGATAAGGGCTAGCGAATTTCACTCATGATCTCGCGAGAGAATACTTTTTCACAGTAATGGCATTTTAGCTGCACATTTTCCTGTTTTAGCTGAACTTTAAAGCTACTTTCAACGGGTTCACCGTGTGAAATACAGTTGCTATTTGGACATGAGAAGACGCTGTTGATTTGCTCTGGCAGTACAAGCGTCAGTTTGTTCACTACCTTGTACTCTTCAATTTGATTGACCGTTGCCTGTGGCGCATACAGAGCCAATTGGTTCGCCTGTTCTTTGGTTAGAAAGATGTTCTCAATCTTGATCAGGTCTTTGTGCCCCAGTGCGGACGATGGCAGGTTTAATCCCATGGTGATGCGCTGTTCGGTTTTGTGCATCTTGAACAGCTTGAGGATTTTGATACCTAGGTGAGCAGGGATGTGGTCAATGACGCTGCCGTTGCGGATCGCTTCTACTTGTAGCTGAGTTTGTTTTACCATGACTGAGTCTCCTGCTTATAAAGTGTCGTTTAGAACTAGGGCTAATAGGGCTTCGCGAGCGTAGACACCATTTTCAGCTTGCTCGAAGTAGTAAGCGTGTGGTGTTTTATCAACGTCGGTGGTGATCTCGTCGACGCGTGGCAGTGGGTGAAGCACCTTCATGTTTTGGCGAGCCTCTTTCAATGTGTCGGCGGTGAGGATGTAAGCCGATTTCATGTGTGCGTATTCCGACGCATCAAAGCGTTCTTTCTGTACGCGAGTCATGTACAGCACATCCAGTTCCGGTACCACTTCTTCAATACTGCTGTGGGTGCTGTATTGAATGCCCATCTCTTCCAGTTCTTCACAGATGTAATCCGGCATTGCTAATACTTCTGGTGCGATAAAGAAGAAACGTACGTTATTGAATTTTGATAGTGCTTGCGTCAGCGAGTGCACGGTTCGGCCATATTTAAGGTCGCCGACGAACGCCACATTGAGGTTGTCGAGTGTGCCTTGCGTTTCGTAAATCGAGAACAGGTCAAGTAGGGTTTGAGTTGGATGTTGGTTTGCACCATCACCGCCATTCACCACTGGAACACCGTTAGAGAACTCAGACGCCAAGCGTGCTGCCCCTTCTTGTGGGTGACGCATCACAAAGGCATCAACGTAAGATGAAATCACCTGCACTGAATCGGCAAGTGTTTCACCTTTCTTAGCCAGCGATGTGTTACCGCCATTATCAAAACCGATGACTGTGCCACCCAGGCGTTGAACTGCGGTTTCGAATGAGAGACGAGTTCGAGTTGAAGGCTCAAAGAAGCAGCTCGCAACGACTTTATTTTTCAGCAACTCTGGATTTGGTTCAGCCTTGAGCCTTGCTGCGGTATCGACGATAAGCTCCAGTTCATCACGAGAGAGCTCAGGAATGGAGATGATGTGCTTATTAAATAACGAATGCGCCATAACGGGTCTTCCTTCTATGCATACAGTCAAATTGCGGACAAAAAAAAGCCCCCTAAAAATAGGAGGCTTCGAAACGATCAATAGAACAAAATAAAAATGACACCAACGCCACTCTTTGGCGTGTAGTTTGACAATCATGTGCGACAAAACTGCGGTTCATTTTTTGCTCTCTTTAGACAAATTGCGGAGGATTATACTCAGATAAAAACAGCACGCAATAGTTTATGTAAAGTATTCATTTTATGGATATTTATGCCAAATTGGCCTGCGTTTTCACTTCTTTTTAAGCCTTTGTTGGGGCTGAAGAACTTCGACTTTTTTCGGCAATAATCTTTTCAAACGAATGAAAAAAAATGCGGGTTTTATCCAAGGGAAAACTCCCATGCACGCCACCCGCATTTCCCTGTTATTGCACTCAACTTATCGACTTGTTTGTAAATAAGAGAGTGCTCTGCTTCTATGTTTTATTAACTGTTTCGTTTGTTAACTGCCTAGCGTAGCAACCATCACAGCTTTGATGGTGTGCATGCGGTTTTCAGCTTCATCGAACACGATAGAGTATTCAGACTCGACCACTTCATCAGTCACTTCCACACCGTCTTTTAGCTGTGGATATTCAGCCGCAAGCTGTTTGCCTACCGTGGTATCTTCGCCATGGAAAGCTGGCAGACAGTGCATGAATTTAACGTGTGGGTTGCCCGTTGCCTTTAGCATTTCCATGTTCACTTGGTAAGGCATCATTAGGTTAATGCGCTCAGCCCACGCTTCTTTCGCTTCACCCATCGATACCCAAACGTCGGTGTATAGGAAGTCACAACCTTGCACGCCTTCTTGAACATCTTCAGTTAGGGTGATTTTGCCGCCAGTGTGCTCTGCGATTTCACGACATTGAGCCAATAGTCCTTCTTCTGGCCAGAATTGCTTAGGAGCAACAAGGCGAATGTCCATGCCCATTTTCGCTGCGCCAACCATTAGAGAGTTACCCATGTTGTTGCGAGCATCGCCTAGATAAGCAAACTTGATTTCATGCAGCTGTTTGCCACGGCCGTATTCGGTCATGGTCAGGAAGTCTGCCAAGATTTGAGTTGGGTGGAACTCGTCAGTCAGACCATTCCATACAGGTACACCAGCGTAAGCGCCTAACTCTTCAACAATCTCTTGACCGAAGCCGCGGTATTCAATGCCATCGTACATACGGCCAAGAACGCGAGCGGTATCTTTCATCGATTCTTTGTGGCCAATTTGAGAACCAGATGGGCCTAAGTAAGAGACGCGAGCACCTTGGTCGAATGCTGCTACTTCGAACGCACAGCGAGTACGAGTTGAGGTTTTCTCAAAGATAAGTGCGATGTTTTTGCCAGTTAGTTTTGGCTGTTCGTAACCGTTGTACTTCGCTTTTTTAAGCTCCATTGAAAGATCTAACAAGTGTTGAATTTCGCGTGGAGTGAAATCTAGTAGTTTTAGGAAGTTACGATTGCGTAGGTTAAAAGCCATGATGTATTCCTTCTTAGATTTAGGCGCTTTCCTGTTACAGGGAAAGAAAATTCAAGAAAGCGCGATTCAATTTTTGTGTATTAATTTCAGTTCAAACGGTGATTCAGTTTTCTCGCAAGCTTTGAAAAGCTCGCGAGTGGGTTAATCTTTGGTGATGTTGGTACCCGCTTGGCCTTGCAGAATTTGCAAACCATCTTCGAGCGCACCGATACCGACGACTTTGCCGCCTTGTTGGATGAATTCGCACGATGCTTCAATTTTTGGTCCCATCGAGCCGGCATCAAATTCAAACTTCGCTAGTTCACCTGGTGTAGTGCTGCGCAGTGCGTGTTGAGTCGGCTTGCCCCAATCTAGGTAAACCGCGTCTGCGTCGGTCAGAATCAGTAGCGCATCGGCATTCAATTGTTTCGCTAGGAAAGCGGCAGACATGTCTTTGTCGATAACCGCTTCGACACCAACCAATTTGCCATGCTCTTTTTTCACTGGAATGCCGCCACCGCCAGTACAGATTACTAGGTGACCCGCTTCGATAAGCTGGGTGATCGCTTCATGTTCAACGATGCCGGTTGGTCTTGGGCTTGGCACAACGCGACGGAAGTGTTGGCCGTCTGGTTTTACGACCCAGTGGAATTTTTCTGCCAATTCACGCGCTTCTGCTTCTTCGTAGATTGGGCCAATCGGTTTGGTTGGATCGGCAAATGCAGGGTCATTTGGATCAACCGTCATTTGGGTCAACATGCATGAGATGTTGCGGTTTGGCAGATAGTTTTTGAACTCTTGCATCAGCATGTAACCGATCATGCCTTGCGTTTCGCTGCCTAGTACATCCAGTGGGTATGGATTTACTTTCTTGTATTCCAAACCTTGCAGAGCAAGTAAGCCAACTTGTGGGCCATTACCGTGCACTAACACCACGTTGTACTCTTTGGCGATTTCAGAGATGGTTTTCACCGCCGTTTCAATATTGCGGCGCTGAACGTCAGCTTCTAACGGCTCACCGCGACGAAGTAGGGCGTTACCACCGAGTGCAACAACAACAGTTTGTTTAGTCATAATTGTGTTCTCTCATTGTGGCCAAGTTGAGGTAATTTGCTTTCGCCAACTTGGCCGTTTCGTCTTAGTGATTAGATACCATCACGCTCGATTGGACAGCTCATGCAACGTGCGCCACCGCGGCCACGACCAAGCTCGTCTCCAGGAATTGGCAGTACTGTGATGCCAGCTTTGTCGTATTTCTCGTTGGTGTAGGTGTTACCTTCGTAGCCAACAACGACACCAGGTTTAACGGTCAGTACGTTGTTTGCATCGTTCCACTGCTCACGTTCTGCATGGAAGTTGTCACCACCAGTGGTGATCAGGTTTAGCTTGTCTACGCCCAGTGCTTTTTCGATAGCGGTAACGAAGTAGCCTTCTTCTTTCACTTTCACGGCACCAGACTCATCGCCGGTTAGGTTCCAGCACTTCACATCTTTACTCACCACTTCAGGGTAAACAGAGAACGTATCTTCGTTCATATGTGTCATTACCGTGTCTAGGTGCATGCAAGAGCGGTGTTTTGGTAGCTGCATAGCGATAACTTGCTTCGCTTGACCGTGTTTGAACAGGCTCGACGCTAAGTGCTCGACACCTTGTGGCGTGGTACGCTCCGACATACCGATAAGCACTGTGCCGCGGCCAATAACCAGAACGTCACCACCTTCAATCGTTGAGTTGTCGTAGTTGATGCTCTCTTCATCGCCGAAGTATTTAATGAAGTCTTGGCCTGCGAAAGTTGGGTGCCAACGGTAAATCGCACGCACGTGGTTGGTTTCGCGTTGACGTGCTGGTTTCGCCATTGGGTTGATCGATACACCACCGTAAACCCAGCAAGAGGTGTCGCGAGTAAATAGGTGGTTTGGTAAAGGCTCAATAATGAAGTCGGTTGGTGTGAACATGCCTTGCATCATTGAAGAAGACTTCATAGGCATTTCAGCGTAAGACAGACCGCCGGTTAGGATTTTTGCAAGCTCTAGGTTTGGTAAGTCACCCAAGTAGCAGCGTACGTCGTTAGCAAAAGTTTTACCCAAGCGGTAATCAGACACTTGGCAGTTCAGTAGCCAATCTTTCGCTTCTGGCACGGCTAGCGTATCTGCTAGTAGGTCAGTAAGAAGAAGAACTTCAACACCCTGATCACGCAGTGTTTGAGTGAATACGTCATGCTCTTTACCTGCACGCTCAACAGCCAGTACGTCATCAAACAGCAAATCGTGACAGTTAGATGGTGTTAAGTGAGTCAGTGCGCGTCTTGGGCGATGAACTAGAACACGACGCAATTGACCTATTTCAGAACCTACATAGAACTTACTCATGATCGTCTCTCTCTTATATATTTGAATTACTTTTATTGCTAAAAGTAATTATTTATTTTCAGTTGAGAATAATGAATTATTTATTCATATCTCTTGTCTGGAATTAATATTACGCCTGCTGCTCAGGTATTCTTAGAGATCTATCACAAATCATTTTTTATCCCGCAGCCCTTTAAAAATAAGGGTTTTAACAAATTTTATGCACTTTGGGCTATCATCTATTGCTTCTAAATAGTGAATTCTTTGGGAACATTATTCATGTTTTTCTAATCCAGATTAGTAAACTCCAAATAGTAGGGGTTTATATGCAATATACTTTAATTGATAAAAGTGAGCTTAAAGTGGAAGTATGCAGTGTTTTTATTTATATATTTAATTTTGAATGTGGAATTAATTATCTGTTAACAAATTAAATTCGTATAAAGTTATTGAGGTCACATTTTAAAATAGGACTTATGAGGGGTTTTTTAATTAGTTTTAGGCGTTTGCTTATCTTTTACTGTTACTTTTGATAAAACGTTAAATATAATTAGCGCTAATAAATGACTAAATATTTTGCCATATATCACTTTGGTAAATAATGCGCTGTATTGTTAGCTCCGCCTCTGATGTTTACAGATGAGTTGGAGTGTTGATATGGGGCTTCTAGGGAATTGGTGAGTTCGCTATGGTCTGCTGTGATGACAAAACTGGCTGAGCGAGCGATAGAGCTAAAAAAGCCGCTATGGAAGCGGCTTTGAATGGGAGTATGTTTGTTGAAGAGATGCCTAGATAAGCGCACCAATACTCAGTACGATGATGCAGAACACCGTTAAGATACCAACTAATGGCATGACCCACTTCACCCAGCGTACGTAAGGTACACGAGCTATCGCCAAGCCACCCATTACCACAGCAGAGGTTGGGGTAATGAGGTTTACTAAGCCTGAAGCCGATTGGTAAGCGGTGATAACAAGGTCTCTGCCAACGCCTGCAAAGTCAGCCAATGGCGCCATGATAGGCATGGTCAGTACCGCTAGGCCAGATGTCGATGGCACTAAGAATGACAGTAGAATCTCTAGGAAGAACATCACGTTAATAAAGATAACGGATGAGAGCCCGGTGACCATCTGCTCTGCAGAGAACAGAATCGTATCGGTGATCATACCGCGGTCCATCACCACCACAATACCACGCGCAATACCTATGATTAGCGCTACACCGAGCAGGTCACGTGCACCGTCAATGAAGCTTGAGGTAAACTCTTCTTCGCTCATGCGAGCCACAATACCGACAATGATGGTCGCCGCTAGGAACATTGCAGAGATCTCTGCCATCCACCATCCTGCAACGGATACACCGTAAATCATTACTGCGAATGAGCCACCAAAAATAGTCAGAATCAGCTTACGAGTTGCAGTGAATTCCAGTTTTTCTCCGCTTGAGTTACCAAGGAAGTGCGCTTTGTTTTCTTCGTACTTGTCATACACAATCGACTTGCTTGGATCAGCTTGCACCATTCTTGCGTAACGCATGACGTAAGCGACACAGATCCCCCAACCAATAATCAGCATTGCTACACGCAGCACGATACCGTCGGTAAATGGGATGCCAGAGGCGTTAGCAGCGATAACCGTTGCGAATGGGTTAATGGTGGAGCCTAGCACCCCTATGCCCGCGCCTAGAAGTACAGTCGCTGCTGCCACTAGAGGGTCAAAGCGAGCCGCCATCATGACAGGTACAAGAAGCGTATAGAATGGGAGTGACTCTTCCGCCATGCCATAGACAGTACCGCCAGCGGCAAACAGTGCCATCAGTATTGGTATCATCAACTCTTCTCGCCCTTCGAGGCGCGCGGTGACGCGTTCTATACCAGCATCAATTGCACCAGTCTTGGTAACTAGCCCTAAGAAGCCACCAATGATCAGAATGAACAGAGAAACGTCAATTGCAGCCGCTTCATAGCTATTGTGGTCGTAGAAGCCGTCAATCGGCGCTAGCAGTACGTCAATCACGCCCTGAGGGTTACCTTCAACTGCTTGATAGGTTCCGGTTACCGGCACTTCTCGGCCTAATTCTTCATTCATTGCTCGGTCGTATTGGCCCGCTGGAACAATCCAGGTCAGTAGAGCAACGAATGCAATTAAAATAAATAGAATGGTATAAGCAGAAGGGAATTTAAAGTTGGCAAAGAAGCCGCCCTTTTTTTTCTCGCTTGGTATCGTTTGAGTTGTCATGGCTATCTCCTTACATCATCTTAAATAAAAGTGATGTGAATTAGCGACTAATGATTTATAGACTGTAAATACACTGACACTTATAAATTACCCAACGATATAGATTTGCGGGATTTAAATTAAAGTTATTTGATATTTACTAATCCAGATGAAGTTGTATTTAATTTAGCTGCGGTTATTTTATTCTTTACTTAATCATTTAAGTTTGGTGCTGTTCACAAAAATAGTGGCCAGTAAAAGGGCTAAAAAATGTGAGAAAAATCGTAAGGTTTTTTGGTTAATTAGCTCGGATTAATATTCGGTTTGGTTAGTTGGTAAGTAGGGGAGGGTTGATTTGATAGGTATTGATGGTGAATGGGTTGGATAGTCTTGGAATTTTATTCAAACTTTATTTTTGAGCGAGTTTTAAAGTTTGTCATGGTTATTTGACGGGCATCAAAAATCAAATTAAGCCACAAACAAAAAAGGAAGCCGAAGCTTCCTTTTAGAGTCATATCATCAGTGGTTTTTAGATAAATAGACCACCGAATGCGAAGCCTAGTGCTACGGCAGTACTGATTGTAACCACACCTGGAATGAAGAACGGGTGGTTGAATACTAGGTTACCGATACGCGTTGAGCCTGTGTCATCCATCTCAACCGCAGCCAGTAGCGTAGGGTAAGTTGGAAGAACGAACAGTGCACTTACCGCAGCGAAAGAAGCAACGGCTGTTAGTGGTGCTACGCCAATTGCTAGTGCTGCAGGCATTAATGCAACCGTTGTTGCGCCTTGAGAGTAAAGAAGCATAGAAGCGAAGAACAGAACAAGAGCCAGCATCCATGGGTAGTCAGCCAGTAGTGCACCTGCAACGTCTTTGATTTCAGCAACGTGTGCGTTTACAAACGTAGAACCTAACCAAGCCACACCAAGTACACAGACACACGCCGTCATACCAGAGCGGAATGTCGGTGCTGAAGAAATTTTCGCTGCATCGATTTTAGTGAACATTACGATTGCCGCTGCTGCTGCCAACATTACCGACATGATCGCTTCGTTACGACCTAGTGCAGGGTTTTCGATTAGGCCAACAGAGCTAGAGATAGCCGCTGCGTAACAAACCACGAAGCCAATTGCTGCTAGGAAGATGTAAGTTGCTTTCTTCGCTGTTGGCAGGATCTCGCGTTTCTCATCTGTCGCTAGTTTGATTAGGCCTTTCTCTAGACGTTCTTGGTAAATAGGATCGTCTTTCAGCTCGCTACCCATGTAATTCGCGACAATCGCGCCAACCATACAAGCGATGAAGGTTGTTGGGATACAAACCATCAATAGTGTTAGGTAATCAACACCGAATGGTGCAAGCATTGCTGCGAAAGCTACAACCGCTGCTGAGATTGGCGAAGCTGTGATCGCAATTTGAGACGCAACAACAGCGATAGACAGTGGACGAGAAGGACGCACACCTTGGCCTTTCGCTACTTCCGCAATAACTGGCAGAGTTGAGAATGCTGTGTGGCCAGTACCCGCCATTAGTGTCATTAAAAAGGTCACGATTGGCGCGTAAAAGGTGATGCGTTCTGGGTGTTTACGCAAAAAGTTTTCTGCAATTTGTACCAACCAGTCCATACCGCCAGCAACCTGCATTGCAGCGATTGCAGTGATAACTGACATGATGATCAAGATGACATCGATTGGGATGAAAGATTGGCTTGTTGGAACGCCAAGAATAAGTGAAAGAGCAATAACACCAGCACCACCGGCAAAGCCGATACCGATGCCGCCAATTCTGGCCCCTAAGAAGATAAAGAGCAGGACGATAAACAGTTCTACTGCAATCATAATTAACACCTCATTTAGATTTTATTATGTGACCACTCGTTGTTCGAATGTTCAGATAATAGTTCTATGGTTTAGATTCAATTAAGCAAAAGTGCAACACACAGAAAACCACAGAATAAACAGGGTTAACCGTATTGGAGCCTAAAAAAGGGCTCCGTTTGGAGCCCTGTCTCGCGAGTTTTACTCGTAGCGTTTCGCTTTATACTGAGGATGCTTCAAATTTTCAACAGAGAAAATGTCATCAAGTTCTTCTTCGGTCAATAAACCGCGCTCTAGAACCACATCACGAACACTCTTACCTGTTTCTGCACAGATTTTACCAACAATGTCACCCTCATGGTGGCCAATGTATGGGTTTAGGTAAGTGACGATACCGATAGAGTTAAATACGTGTGCTTCACATACTTCTTTGTTTACCGTAATGCCGTCTACACACTTATCGCGCAGGTTCACACAAGCGTTTGTTAGAATGTCTAGCGACTCAAACATGCTTTGTGCAATAACAGGTTCCATTACGTTTAGTTGAAGTTGACCACCTTCCGCAGCGAAAGAAACCGTGTTGTCGTTACCTAGAACTTTGAAGCAAACTTGGTTTACTACTTCAGGTACAACTGGGTTTACTTTAGCAGGCATGATTGAAGAACCTGCTTGCAGTTCAGGTAGGTTTAGCTCGTTCAAACCAGTACGTGGACCTGAAGAAAGCAGACGCAAGTCGTTACAGATCTTAGACAGCTTAACTGCTAGACGCTTAAGTGCGCCGTGCGTCATTACGTATGCGCCACAGTCAGACGTTGCTTCGATTAGGTCTTCTGCAGGAACACACTCTAGACCAGTTACTTCAGCTAGGTGTTTCACTGCTAGGCCTTGGTAACCAGGTGCTGCGTTCAGACCAGTACCGATAGCTGTCGCACCTAGGTTAACTTCAAGCAGTAGCTTAGATGTGTATTCTAGGTTTTTGATTTCTTCATTGATGGTTACCGCCCAAGCGTGGAACTCTTGGCCAACCGTCATTGGAACTGCATCTTGAAGTTGAGTACGACCCATCTTCAAAATGTTGTTGAATTCTTGGCTTTTAAGCTCGAATGCGCCTTTTAGGTATTCAATCGCATCGATCAGTTTTAGTACGCTGTTGTAAACAGAGATACGGAAGCCAGTTGGGTAAGCACAGTTAGTTGATTGGCTGCGGTTTACATGGTCGTTCGGGTTGATGAACTCATATTGGCCTTTTTCTTTGCCCATAAGCTCAAGTGCCACGTTCGCAACCACTTCGTTCGCGTTCATGTTTACAGAAGTACCAGCACCACCTTGGAAAACGTCTGATGGGAACTGATCCATGCACTTACCAGTGTCTAGAATGAGGTCACAAGCTTGGATGATGTATTTAGCCACTTCGCTAGGAATTACACCTAACTCTTTGTTTGCTAAAGCCGCAGCTTTCTTTGTCATCACCATACCGCGAACGAATTCAGGTACATCTGAGATCGTTACATTTGAGATGTTGAAGTTTTCAACTGCGCGTAGGGTGTGGATGCCGTAGTAAGCATCAGCCGGAACATGACGTTGACCTAAAAGATCTTCTTCGAGACGAGTAGCTTGAGGAGCATCAACTTGTGCTTCTGATAGAGTAGCCATAACAGGATCCTTAGAGAATAATTCTGATTATATAGTTAGTTATTAGCCTATTCTGTGTGCAAATACTCCGTTCGCTAGAATATTGGGCTGATAAATCCGTCCTGACTTATGTGGCACATGATACTGTACCTAGCGCATAAAAATAGTAAGTTGATCACCTTTTTCGCTTTTGTTTAGTCAATATTTCGCAAAGTTAATTTGGGTCAATAAACACGCTTATTTACAGGATAAATTTGAGATTGGTAGACCTTTCAGCGTAAACTGAAAGCAACAAAGGAGGGCGTGTGTTTCCTATCTTATTATTACTATTTATCTTCGTACCCATCATTGAGATTGGGCTATTTATTCAAGTTGGTGGCTTCTTAGGATTGTGGCCAACTATTGCGTTAGTGTTGATTACTGCATTTGTTGGTGCCTCACTGGTTCGTAGCCAAGGCATTCAAACACTGATGTCTGTTCAAGGTCGCTTGCAACAAGGCGAGATGCCGGCACAGCAGATCCTTGAAGGTGTGATGCTGGCGGTGGCTGGCGTACTGCTGTTGACTCCAGGCTTTATGACAGACGCTCTGGGTATGTTGGTATTGTTGCCAGCACCAAGAGCCATGATTGCTAAGAAAATGATGGAAAAAATGGTGGTTAAAAACATGTCTGGCGGTTTCCACGCTGGCGGACAAGCTGGTTTTGGTCAGAGTCCATTTGGAGATGATCCATTTAACCGCGACCCATTTGACCAATCAAAAGGCGGCAACACCTTTGAAGGTGAGTTTGAGAAGAAAGACGACGATAACGATCGTAACCGCTTAAACTAACCTTTTTACTTAGATAGAAAGACAACAACTGAAAAGGCTCTTACCTTTATCCTTCGTAAGAAAGAGATAATGGTAAGAGCCTTTTTTATTGCGTATTAGCGATTACGGATAATAGGTGTTTAAGGGGTTGGTTATACCGCGCCTTCAAAGCCCATTTGTCGCCATGCTTCAAACGCGATGATTGCTACAGCATTGGATAGGTTCAGGCTGCGTGCGTCTGGCATCATCGGAATGCGAATACGTTGCTCCATTGGCATACTTTCGATGAACTCAGCGGGCAGGCCGCGTGTTTCTGGGCCAAACATCAATACATCGCCTTGTTGGAACTTGGCATCGACGTGGTGACCTGTGGTTTTAGTGGTGCAGGCAAAGATGCGGAAGTCACCCTCGCGTTCATTTTCTAGATACTCAAGAAAAGCTTCTAGGTTCTTGTGACGTTTAACACGCGCTAGGTCGTGGTAATCCAAGCCAGCACGACGAACTTTCTTCTCTTCAAAATCAAAGCCAAGTGGTTCAATTAAATGCAGGTTTGCGCCGCAGTTAGCACATAGGCGGATGATGTTACCCGTATTGGGTGCAATTTCAGGTTCGTATAGAGCGATATCAAACATGTTGGTTCACAAGAATAATCAAAGATAGCCAGAGTATACGGTGGCAAGCTGAGTGAGTACAGTTCACCACCATTAGCTTATGCTTTATTCGTGAGTGCTTGTGCGTAGTTTTCAGAAACCGCATTCCAATTCACTACGTTCCACCATGCGTTGATGTAATCAGGACGGCGGTTTTGGTAGCTGATGTAGTAGGCGTGCTCCCAAACATCGAGCGCCAGAATCGGCTCACCATTACTGGCAACTGTATCCATCCAAGGGTTGTCTTGGTTTGAGGTTGAGATGATCTTCAGTTGTCCTTTTTCTACTACTAACCAAGCAAAGCCAGAACCGAAGGTATTAATAGCGGCTTGAGCGAACTGATCTTGGAATGTTGTGAAATCTCCGAATGTGCTTTTAATCGCTTGACCAAGCTCGCCTGTCGGCTCTCCGCCACCGTCTTGAGACATACAGTTCCAATACAAAATATGGTTGTAGTAGCCGCCACCATTGTTACGAACTGCTGGGCTGTGCTGAGAAATATTAGCGAAGATTTCAGTGAGAGATTGCTGTTCAAGCTCGCTACCAGACACCGCAGCAACAAACTTATCGTAATAGGTTCTATGGTGCTTGCTGTAGTGCACTTCCATCGTTTTTGCATCGATGTAGGGTTCTAGAGCATCGTAGGCGTAGGGCAGCTCAGGGAAAATGTGAGACATGGTAAATCCTCCTTAATTAGAGGATTTACCATAATGATAATAACAATCATTATCAACTGCGATCTTTGTGGGGGTATTACAGTGGCAGGATAGGCAGAGTAATTTCGAGCTGTAATCCACCGAGTTTACTGCGGCTCGCGGTAATCGTTCCGCTATGTTGGCGAATCGCACTCTCGGTAATAGTCAGCCCAAGCCCGGTGCCACCAGAATTACGGTCACGAGCGGTAGAAACACGGTAGAAAGGTCTGAAGATAGAATCGAGTTCATCATCAGGCACACCATCACCGTTGTCATTGACGCAAATAGTCAGCTGATCTTGCACTACGTGGAATTGCACATCGACTTGGTCTTTTCCGTAGTAAATGGCGTTGCGCGTAATGTTGTCTAAGGCACTCATCAGTAGCTTAGGATTACCTGAAATTGAACGCTCAGGGATTTCTGAGAATGTCAGCTCTTTACCCATCTGTTCGGCTTCAAACTGCGCGTCTTTTAAGATCTCTTCCCACAAGCTCGATATCGGCTGAACTTCACGAGTAATGTGGCTATCAACCTGCATGCGCGAGAGGGTCAGTAGTTCACTGATCATCTGTTCCAAGCGTTGCGCTTCTGTATCAATACGCTCGAGTTCTGGACTCTCTCCTTGCTTACGAATCGCCAGTGCATTGGCCATGCGAAGCCGTGTTAAAGGCGAACGTAGCTCGTGTGAGATATCAGAAAGCAAGCGCTGTTGCCCTGAGATCATCTGGTTTACGGCCTCAACCATTTGGTTAAAGCTTTCACCCGCTTGTCTGAATTCTGATGTGCCTTTTTCAAGTGTTGGATCGACTTCGAATTCGCCTTTCGCTACACGTTGTGCAGCACGTTCAAGTCGGCGAGCTGGCTGGCTGAGTGCCCAAGCTAACCAAAGTAATAGTGGGGTACTGGCTAGCATCACGGCAAGCAACAGCTGCAGTGGTCTATCAAATAGTCGCAGTAAGAACGGCGGCGGCTGGTTCCACTTTACTCCGGCGTACATAAGTAGTTCTTCACCTGCCAGCTTGATTGGTACAGGACCAGCAACCATGTAGTGCCCGTAAAGCTTCTGCTTTGGTACTTCTGGGTTATCAATTGAGGTTACAAAGTTGCGAATCGCCTTAAGTTTGTAGTCTGAATGTCTTTTGGAGGTTAGGACTGCACCTTCAAGATCGGTCAGATAGAGACGTGCACGAGAGTCTTTGCGGCTGCGTGGTGCTTCAAGTTGAAAGACAATTTTGCCGAGATTAGGCTCTTTGGCGTAGCGTTTCTCTGTAGCCTTGGCGATACGTTCTAATTTATTGAGGTGATCGGCGGGCACATCACGCGCTACTCGCGGGTCTAGATGTGGTAGTGAGAGTACGGATAAAAGCACCAGTAACATGGTGAACCAAAAGATGGCAAAGATACGTCCATATAAGCTAGTGATTTTAGGAATGCGCATTAATCCTCCTCTACCAATAGGTAGCCACGACCACGTAAGGTTTTGATGCGTGATTTACCATCGCTACGTTCTGGAATCTTTTTACGTAGGTTAGAGATGTGCATGTCTATCGCACGGTCAAATGCTGCAAGCCTTTTGCCCAATACATCTAAGCTTAACGCTTCCTTGGTGATTACTTGACCCGGGTTTTGAATCAGATGACTCAATAGAGCAAACTCGGTGGTAGTAAGGTCGATGAGCTGACCATTACAGTAAGCTTCTTGCTTACCCGGGAAGACCTCAATGTCTTGATATTGGATCCTATCGCTGGCGGCTTTTGGAGTACTCGTGGTTTGCGTACGGCGCAAGATGGCGCGAATACGAGCGAGTAACTCGCGGTCGCTAAACGGCTTTGGTAAGTAATCATCTGCACCAAGCTCCAGGCCGATCACACGGTCGATCTCTTCCCCTTTCGCCGTCAGCATTAGCACTGGCGTTTCCCAATGTTCTCTTAACTTCTTGAGTGTTTCCATGCCGTTCAGGCGCGGCATCATCACATCCAAAAGAATCAGGTCAATCTCATCATTGATCGCTTCGAGCCCTGCGTAGCCATCATTGGCTTCAGAAACAGTGAAGCCCTCAAAGCTAAGAATGTCTTTAAGTAAGCTCGTTAGCTCGGTGTCGTCATCAATAAGAAGAATGTTCGCCATGGGAAAGCCTTAATCGGTTAGTTACAGGTTAATAATACTGCTAATTATTCGTCAGCTTTCACTCTTTACGATTCTTTACGCTTTCTAAACGTCACTTTACGAGGGAAAGACTAATCTATATTCAAGCGCTGAGATACAGACGCAATACATGACTTATTATACCGAATTGAGGCAACAATTATGAAAATGACGAAGAAACTTGTACTAGCAGCTGCGGCACTTCCACTTATGTTAGGTACAGCAAGTGCGTATGCATTTGGCGGCGGTGACAAGGGCGACCACAAAGGCATGCACGGTAAATGTGGTGGCTTCGACAAGAAAGTGATGCGTCAACTAGAACTAACTGATGCACAAAAAGAACAGTTAAAAGAGATGCGTGAAGCGAACCGTGCTGAGATGAAAGCAAAACACGCGGGCAACAAGTCAGACAAAATGGCGCAAATGAAAGCGCACCATGAGAAAGTTCAAGCATTGGTATTAGCTGAAAACTTCGATGAAGCAGCAGCGAACGACCTAGCAAGCCAAATGGTTGAGAAGCAAACTGAGCGACGCGTGGCAATGCTTAAGAAGCAACACGAAATGATGAGCGTGCTAACGCCTGAGCAAAAAACTCAACTGAAAGAAATCCAACAAGAGCGCATGACTAAGTGTGCTGAAAAAATGGAAAAACGCATGAACAAAGACAAGTAATTCGAGCTTGATTAAGCAGCTTTGAATGAAAGTATTTAGAAAAAAGCGGCCGTGTGCCGCTTTTTTTGATCTCTTAAAATGAATGTCTTACATCATGGCTGTCATATTCAATTGATTATTTGCAGGTTATACTTTGTGCTATTAGTCACTTTATAGCCAAGTTATGAAACAAGAATACGCACGTTTAGTTACGCTGGCCGCTTGGGCAGCGACCACCATCGCCACTATTTTGTTGATAGTAAAAGTCGCAGCTTGGTGGGTGACAGGTTCGGTGAGTCTGTTGGCTTCCGTAGTCGATTCAATGTTGGATATCGCCGCTTCGGTCGTTAACTTATTGGTTGTTCGCTATTCTCTTCAGCCTGCCGACAAAGAACATACCTTTGGTCATGGTAAGGCAGAATCACTCGCTGCATTAGCACAAGCGATGTTTATCTCAGGCTCGGCTTGTTTCCTCATTCTTAATGGTGTCGAGCGTTTCTTTAGACCTCATGAGCTCAACTCGCCGGAAATCGGTATTTACGTCAGCTTGTTTGCGATAGTGATGACGTTTGGCCTAGTTCGATTCCAAAAACACGTGGTCAAGAAAACAGGCAGCCAGGCGATTGCCGCTGATTCACTACACTATCAATCTGACCTTTACATGAACGCGGCCATCATGCTGGCCCTAGCATTGAGCTGGTTTGGCATTGGCCAAGCGGACTCTGTATTCGCGGTGGGTATCGGTATCTACATTCTTTACAGTGCTTATCAAATGGCGATGGAAGCGATTCAATCTCTGCTTGATCATAAGCTACCGGATGAAGAGCTAAAACAGATTAAAGAGGCATCGTTGAGCATCGAAGGCGTGTTGGGTGTACATCAATTACGAACGCGTCGTTCGGGGCCAATTCGCTTCATTCAATTGCACTTAGAACTTGAAGATGAGATGCCACTTATTGAAGCGCATCGCATTTCTGATGAAGTAGAGGCTAAGCTTATCTCTGTGTTCCCTGATGCTGATGTATTAATTCATCAAGATCCGTATTCGGTGGTGTTTGGGCCAGAGAAACAACAAAAGTTTCATTCGTGGTAATGAGCACGAAAACTAGGCAGCAAATGGTAAGTGGATGGCTTTTGAACTAGAGTGAGTAGAAATTGCGAACGCTTTGGTGATTCAAAAACCACCTTAGTAACAATTAATGTTGATTCTGATGTGAATCAACAAAGTTACTGAGTAAAACTGTAATACTCTTACAGAAGTAGAAATGTTACATAATTTTTCGCGATTTAAGTGCTATTCCTGTTGAGGAAATGTAACATAACGCACAAATATAGATTTAAAATCTTGTTGATATACAATCAGCAAGAATAAGAATTGAATAATAGATTCCCAAAAATCGAGGGTGAGCATGATTAAGAAGATCGGTGTTTTGACCAGTGGTGGTGACGCTCCGGGCATGAACGCAGCAGTTCGCGGCGTAGTTCGTACCGCGTTATCAGTTGGCATTGAAGTTTACGGTATTTACGATGGCTACCAAGGCCTTGTTGAAAACCGTATCGAGAAGCTTGACCGTTCAAGCGTATCTGATGTGATCAACCGTGGTGGTACTTTCTTAGGTTCTGCACGTTTCCCTGAATTCAAAGACGTTGCTGTTCGTGAGAAAGGCATCGAGAACCTTAAAGAGCACGGTATCGAAGCACTTGTTGTTATCGGTGGTGACGGTTCTTACATGGGTGCTAAGAAGCTGACTGAAATGGGTTACCCATGTATCGGTCTTCCAGGCACAATTGATAACGATATCGCAGGTACTGACTACACAATCGGTTACCTAACAGCGCTTAACACTGTTATCGATTCAATCGACCGTCTACGTGACACGTCTTCTTCTCACCAACGTATTTCTATTGTTGAAATCATGGGCCGTCACTGTGGTGACCTTACGCTTATGTCAGCAATCGCAGGTGGCTGTGAGTACATCATCACTCCAGAGACTGGCCTAGATAAAGAGCAGCTAATCGGCAACATCCAAGATGGCATTGCTAAAGGCAAGAAGCACGCAATCATCGCTCTAACTGAGCTAATGATGGACGCGAACGAACTGGCGAAAGAGATCGAAGCTGCAACGGGTCGTGAAACTCGTGCAACGGTTCTTGGTCACATCCAACGTGGTGGTCGTCCTACTGCGTTTGACCGTGTCCTTGCTTCTCGCATGGGTAACTACGCTGTTCATCTTCTACAAGAAGGCCACGGTGGTCGTTGTGTTGGTATCGAGAAAGAAGAGCTTGTTCACCACGACATCATCGACTGTATCGAGAACATGCAGAACCCAGACCGTTCTGAGCTGTTCCGCGTAGCAGAAGAGTTATTCTAAGCAACGCCTAGCGTAAGCTTAAAGAATTTAAAAACCGCTGATTTATCAGCGGTTTTTTTATGCCTGCTTATTGGGCTTGAGAAATGACAGACAATAAAAAAGGCCAACCTAAGTTGACCTTTCATTCAATTTAAACCGTGATGTCTAAATTAAGCTTTTGCTTTAGCTGCTGCTTTAGCGATAGCTGCGAAACCAGCTGCGTTTAGAGCTGCGCCGCCAACTAGAGCACCATCGATGTCTGGTTGTGCGAAGTAAGCTTCAGCGTTTTCAGGCTTAACAGAACCACCGTATTGGATGATTACTTGCTCAGCTACCGCTGCGTCTTTTTCAGCGATCATTGCACGGATAGAAGCGTGGATGCGTTGTGCATCTTCAGCTGTTGCTGCTTTACCAGTACCGATAGCCCAGATTGGTTCGTAAGCGATGATTGCGCCGTTTAGAGCTTCAACACCGTAAGCGTCGATAACTGCGTTGATTTGACGTGCACATACTGCTTCAGTTTCGCCTGCTTCGTTTTGCTCGTCAGATTCACCGATACAGAAAACTGGCTTCAGGCCGTTCTCTTGTAGGAATTTGAATTTCTTAGCTACGAACTCGTCTGATTCGTTGTGGTATTCACGACGCTCAGAGTGACCGATGATGATGTGAGTTGCACCGAAGTCTTTCAGCATTTCTGGAGACATGTCGCCAGTGAAAGCACCGCTGTTGTTTAGGTCAGTGTTTTGAGCACCTAGGATGATTTTGTTACCGCCTTCAGCGATTAGACGCTCAGCTAGATCGATGTAAAGTGCTGGTGGAGCTACTGCTACGTCTACACCTTCAACGCCTTCAAGTTCAGCGTTAAGACCAGTTAGCAGCTCAGTTACCATTGCTTTGCTACCGTTAAGTTTCCAGTTACCCATCACTACAGGACGACGCATAGGAATATCTCCGTATTTAATCAATTAATGTAAAAAATCTTCGTAAGAATATAACAGATAAAACGCGTTAGATCATGATTGTGGTCATGTCTTTATGGGATCTTATCGATTGGTCAGAGTAGATAACGCTCTTATATCAGTGATCCGACAGACAGAATAATAGCTAACTTCTCGGATTTTTCATCGTTAGTTGGTATTAAGGGACAAACGTTTGCGTTAACAATAGGAAGTAATAATGCCAAATCTAGTTCTAGAGTACTCAAATTCAGTGGACGAGCGAGTGAATATCCAAGGTTTACTAGAAGATCTTCATCAAGTTACATTAAACTGTGGCTTGTTTGATATTCCGTCTGTGAAATCACGCTCTCTACGTTGTCATAACTGGCTAGTGGGTGATGAAGAGGACAGTGTGGACTTTATTCATATCAGCTTTGAATTACTTTCTGGGCGTACCGAAGAACAGAAACGGGAATTGTCACGTTCGTTAATGCAAATCTTACAAGAACAGGCGAGCCATGTTCGAAGCCTAACGGTTAATATTCGAGATATGGACAAAAGTTGTTTTCAGAAAGTGATTAACTGATTCGTGTAATAAAGTATTTACTGCTAACTTTTTGGTAGTGTATTAATTTTTTGAGTATTTTTAGATGTCGATGAAAGATTTACTGCTCTCTTTCAAAGGGAGAATTGGTCGCAAGACTTACTGGATGTGGAACATTTTCTACTATGTCGCGATCACGGGTTTTGCGTCTGGGATTTCGGTACTGTTTCCTGCCTACTCCTATATTTTACTGCCAATCTTCTTGTTGCTACTCGTAATCCCAGACTTAGCGGTGACCGCTAAGCGTTGGCATGACCGTAACAAGTCTAACTACTGGTTACTACTGAATGTACCGCTAGTATTAGGGCGTTTAGCTTCGCCTGTCGCTGCAACATCGGCGGACTCGGTATCACCAATGCACATGGTGGCAACGGTTGCAGCATTAGTGTGTGGTTTATGGATTTTGATTGAATGTGGTTTGTTGAAAGGCACAGAAGGCCGCAACGATTACGGTGAAGATCCAGTATAAGAGTTTTCAGCAGTTAATATAAAGGGAGCATTAGGCTCCCTTTTTGCTTTCTGGAGCTGTCTGATCTAGTACATTTTGGGTTCAGTGTTAGGTCTGAATGGAACCACATTTTCAGGCTGAGGCTCTTCTAAGGTACAGCGCCCTTGGAGCGCGTCTTGGAACTTGCAAACCTGGCAGCGCAGCTCTTGCATCAACACGACATTGACGTGGTGAGGATTTTTACAACGGCTGACGACTAAATCGAGATGGCTTTGCTGAGCTCGAAGTCTGCCTTGCATACTTTCAGAAGCGGAGCAGATCATCTGTTCACACATATCGTGTTTGAATTGGTTGAATGCTTTGGGATCGTTTTGAGCAAGTTGAACCAGTTCATCAAAAGGAGGTAGTTTCTGCTCTGGTTGTGGATGTGCCATCATTCCTTCCTTAGCATTAAGCATGTTTCATATGCTTTAAGCTTAAGAAAGATTTCTGTATAAATTTTGTTCTATCTTTTGATTTCTCAATATTGAGACAAGATCAATCACTTAGCGTTAAGCAGTGGCGACAGGTACTAGGGTGTAGGTACAGCGTCGTTCGCCAGCAATAATATGCTCAGTTCGGCTGACGTAGCACTCATCTTTTAGTAGCTCGGTGAACACGTTGAGCTCAGATTGACACAAGCTCGGGCAACGAGTCGCAGCCTTACAAATAGGGCAGTGGTTTTCAATCAAGATGTAGTGATCGTCGTGTTCTTTCAGTTCTGCCATGTAGCCCTCTTCTTCACGAAGTTGGGTGAGCTTTTCCAGCTTACTGATTAGATTTTCACAATCAGACAGGGCAGATTGATACTGTTTTAAGGTGTGTTGTTCACGCTCGGCAGCGACTTTAGCTAAGCCTTCTTTTCCGAATAGATTCTCTACGGCATCAATGACTTGAATCGTAAGTTCACCATGACGGTCTGAAAACTGACTATGGCCGTGCTGAGTAAGAGACCAGTGACGAGTCGGACGACCGACTTTCACTTTGACATCATGAAACGCGAGAATGCCATCATCTTCCAGGCTTTGCAGATGTTGCCTTGCACCCATTGTCGTCATGCCAAACTCTTCTGACAGCTGTTTGGCCGTTACCGCGCCTTGACGCTTAATGGTCTGTAAGATTTTGTCGCTTGTTTTCATACTATCCCTACCTCATGAACCTTACTATTATGAGGCAAGGTGTTTATAAAGCAAACCATTTACTATTTTGACAGTTACTGACCTATCAATCGCAATGGTGAGAACCTTACAGGGCAATAAAGCAAAAGGCTGATACTTGGTATCAGCCTTTGAATATTCTGTTTCACTCGATATGAGGATTACAGGATGTGACCAACCACTTCTGGGTCTTTACGCTCTAGGTAGTGGATTGATTTGATGCGGCGAATCGTACGGCATCGGCCACGGATAAGTAGCGTTTCTGTTGTAGCGATATTGCCTTGACGAGAAATGCCTTCTAGCAGGTCACCCTTAGTGATGCCCGTTGCTGAGAATACAACGTTGTCGCTGCGCGCCATGTCTTCCATCTTCAATACGATACCAGCGGTTACGCCCATTTCAGCACAACGCTCTAACTCAAGTTCACCGTGTTTACGGTTCTCTTCTGTATCGCCTTTCACTTCGTGACGAGGCAGTAGACGACCATGCATGTCACCGTCCAGCGCGCGAATTACTGCGGCAGAAACTACACCTTCAGGTGCGCCGCCGATGCAGTACATTACGTCGACTTCGCTGTCTGGCATACAGGTTAGGATTGATGCTGCTACATCACCGTCTGGCACTGCGAATACACGAACGCCCATCGCTTGCATCTCTGCAATCACTTGGTCGTGACGTGGCTTAGCCAGTGTGGTGACTACTAGCGTGTCGAGTGTTTTACCCAGAGCCTTAGCAATGTTTACTAGGTTTTCTTTTAACGGTAGAGCTAAGTCGATAGCGCCTTTAGCACCAGGACCAACTACTAATTTTTCCATGTACATATCAGGCGCTTTTAGGAAGCTGCCTTTTTCGCCTGCAGCCAATACTGCTAATGCATTTGATTGGCCCATTGCTGTCATGCGTGTCCCTTCAATTGGGTCAACTGCGATGTCGACAGCGTCGCCGCCTACACCTACGTTTTCACCGATATATAGCATAGGTGCATCATCGATTTCGCCTTCACCAATAACAATTTCACCGCTGATTTCGGTTTTGTTTAGTAGGCTACGCATGACTTCTACAGCAGCGCCATCTGCAGCGTTTTTGTCGCCACGGCCAAGCCACTTGTAACCAGCCAGTGCTGCACCTTCTGTGACACGAGAGAATGACATTGCTAAATCGCGTTTCATGCGGACTCCAAAATTTTCAAAGGGGGAATAGAAATTTCGCGGCGGATTTTACCATATCCAAAAGGAAACGTTTGCCTTTTTGCTTTTTGGAGATTGCTTTTGATCAATGAGCAGTGAAAAACCACTAATATTCATCAAAATAATTGGTTTGCGAGTGTGACTGTAAGAATTAACGTCAATATTCGGTAAAAAGCGCTGTTTTTTTCATCGAATGGCGCAAAATATCGAATATATTGAGTGTTTATCCTTGCTCTGCTGAGTAGAATGGGGAAATAAGTGGAGTGAACCTTCACCATCAAATGGATAACTTAAAGGTAGGCCAGAATGTCTTTTGAAGTACTAGAGCAACTAGAAGCAAAAATTCAAACAGCAGTAGATACGATTGCACTTCTTCAAATGGAAGTGGAAGAGCTTAAAGAAGAGAAACAAGCACTAGCAACTGAAGCTGGTGAGCTTAAAGCAAGCCGTCACGAGTTAGAGCAAAAAACTCAGCAGATGCAAGAAGAGCACTCTGCATGGCAAGATCGCATCCGTAACCTTCTTGGTAAAATGGATGAAGTAGAGTAATTCACTCTTCAGATTTAAAAAAACGCCCGCTACTCAGTAGCGGGCGTTTTTGTTTGTGTTCGTGGTTAATGTGGGTGATTTATGAAGAGCTAGAACTACTCGATCTCTTCTTCATCAGCATCGAGATCAAGTTCAACATCCAAAGGTTCGGCTGAAAGAATAATGCCCGTGTTATCGGCGTAGAGGTAATCTTCCGGTAAGAAGGTCACGCTACCAAAATTAACAGGTACGTCTAGCTCACCGACACCATCTTGGCTTGCTCCAACAGGAATAGAAGCCAGTGCTTGAATGCCTAGGTTCATGTCTTCCAGCTCATCGACTTCGCGAACGCAGCCATACACCACAATACCTTCCCACTCATTGTCTTCGGCAAGTAGGGCCATTTCAGCATCGATCAGCGCTTTACGCAGTGAGCCGCCGCCATCGATTAACAACACACGCCCTAGACCATCTTGCTCTAATACCGAGCGGATCAGAGCGTTGTCTTCAAAGCACTTTAATGTCGTGATTTGTCCTGCGAAAGAGGCACGTCCACCAAAGTTGCTGAACATTGGCTCCACGACATCAACTTGATCCAAATATATGTCGCACAGTGCTGAAGTGTTGTATTCCATTAGTATACCTTTTGAACAATGAGCTTACTTTGAGTATATCGGTGCTTGACCCCTTTGCAATGATTAGTCTTAATTAACTCAATAGAGTTTGAGCTACGACAACCCCTGCAAACAATAGGTTAGTAACCAGCGAGCATTTCACAATCACAGGCATCATAGGTGCTATTTGAGCTGGTTTTTCGGTTTCCCAAACGGCCTTGCCATGCTTGTAGACAATCACAATGCTCAACAAAAATGGCAGGCTGATCCAGACCGGTTTCTCTTGAATCAGTAGGTAGATAGCAAAAGAGACCAGTGCTAACCCAAGTAGCGCAAAGTGGTAATGTTTGGCTTTGCGTTGTCCAAGGCGAACCGCCATTGTGCGTTTGCCACATTCACTGTCGTTTTCAATATCACGCATGTTGTTGATATTAAGTACTGCAACCGCCATCAATCCACAGCCTAACGCAGGAAGGAAGAGGCTTGGTTCCACATGGCCAGTGTGTAGGAAGTAAGTACCTGAAACGCCTAATAAGCCAAAGAAGATAAATACCGATAAGTCGCCAAGGCCGATATAGCCATAAGGCTTATTACCCACGGTGTAAGCGATAGCGGCAACAATGGCCAATACACCTAACGCAATGAAAGAAAGAATGCTTTCAATCGAGGTTAAGGCATGAAAAATCAGAATCAGACCAGCAATCACAGTAAACACGATGTTGAGGATGATCGCCTGCTTCATGGTTTTGGCGGTTACTGCACCGGATTGCATGGCGCGCATTGGGCCTAAGCGGTTTTCATTGTCTGTGCCTTTTACTGCGTCACCGTAGTCATTCGCCAAGTTCGACAAAATCTGTAATAGGGTGGCGGTTAAAAAGGCCAACAGAGCGATCGATAAAGAGAACTGATCGTTGGCGAACGCTAAACTACTTCCTGTAAGAATAGAGACGAGTGCGAGAGGCAGAGTTTTTGGTCGTGCGGCATCAAGCCAAATCATTAGAGATTGTTTCATCGTAAGTCTATTTCGTTGTAAGGACACCTTGATTAGCAGGGCGCCTATATTGTAAGTATTGGTTTCATGCGGTGATTTGAGTATACGCCCATTTTTCAGGTAATAAAAAGCCCACTCGAAAGTGGGCCTTGAATTCGCTTATTAGCTGCTATTTCTTTGAGATAGAGCAATAAGTTGGAGTTTCGTGTGCTACAGGATGAAGCGGCTTAGGTCTTCGTCTTCAACGAATTCACCCAGCTTCGAGTTTACGTAAGCTTGGTCGATCACGAGCGTGCTGCCTGCTTTGTCTGTTGCATCGAATGAAATCTCATCCATCAGGCGTTCCATCACAGTGTGTAGACGACGTGCACCGATGTTCTCAGTGGTTTCGTTTACGCGCCATGCTGCATCAGCGATCTGGTTGATGCCGTCTTCAGTAAACTCAATGTTCACATCTTCTGTCTTCATTAGGGCAATGTATTGCTCTGTCAGAGACGCTTTTGGCTCAGTTAGGATGCGTTTGAAGTCATTCGCTGAAAGCGCTTCAAGTTCTACACGAATTGGTAGACGACCTTGTAGTTCAGGGATTAAGTCCGATGGCTTAGCCACTTGGAATGCACCTGATGTGATGAATAGGATGTGGTCCGTTTTCACCATACCGTGCTTAGTTGATACTGTGCTGCCCTCGATAAGAGGCAGTAGGTCACGTTGAACGCCTTCACGAGATACGTCTGGGCCTGAGCTGTCGCCACGCTTACAGATTTTGTCGATCTCATCGATGAATACGATACCGTTGTTTTCAGCGTTGAAGATCGCGTTCTCTTTCAGCTCTTCCTGGTTCACAAGCTTAGCGGCTTCTTCTTCAGTTAGGGCTTTGAATGCGTCTTTGATTTTCATCTTACGCTTTTTCTTGGTGTCGCCAGCTAGGTTTTGGAACATGCCCTGTAGCTGGTTCGTCATCTCTTCCATGCCTGGAGGTGACATGATTTCAACGCCCATTTGTGGTGCTGCTACATCGACTTCGATCTCTTTGTCGTCTAGCTTACCTTCGCGCAATTTTTTACGGAAAATTTGGCGAGTGTTTGAAGAGGTTGTGTCTTCGCTTGATTGCTCATTCTGACCCCAAGCATCACGAGCTGGTGGTAGTAGGGCATCAAGAATGCGCTCTTCCGCTTGCTCTTCAGCGCGGAACTGCACTTTCTTCATCGCTTGCTGGTGCGTCATTTTGATCGCAACGTCCGTTAGGTCGCGGATGATGGTCTCAACTTCTTTACCTACGTAGCCAACTTCGGTGAACTTAGTCGCTTCTACTTTGATGAACGGTGCATTTGCTAGCTTCGCTAGGCGGCGAGCAATCTCTGTTTTACCAACACCCGTAGGGCCGATCATTAGAATGTTTTTTGGTGATACTTCAACACGCAGGCTCTCTTCAAGCTGCATACGACGCCAGCGGTTACGCAGTGCGATAGCAACTGAACGCTTAGCGTTGTCTTGACCGATAATGTGGCGATTGAGTTCGTGAACAATTTCGCGAGGAGTCATCTCAGACATGGTTTTTCCTTAATTCTTTAATCACTGTTGATACAAGTTTGGGTAGAAGCGTTTGTTATTCTGGCTTTGGCAGTTCAACAGTGCTTTCTAGCTCTTCAACAGTGTGGTGATGGTTGGTGAACACACAGATATCGCCAGCAATATTCAGCGACTTTTCTGCGATTTCACGTGCATCTAAATCAGTATTTTCTAATAGTGCAGTAGCCGCTGCTTGAGCGAAGTTACCGCCTGAACCGATAGCGATTAGGTCGTTCTCTGGTTGAACAACATCACCGTTACCTGTGATGATCAGTGAAGCGGTTTCGTCAGCTACCGCGAGTAGTGCTTCTAATTTACGTAGAGCACGGTCACTACGCCAATCCTTCGCTAGCTCAACGGCAGCTTTGGTCAGATGGCCTTGGTGCATTTGCAGCTTGCTTTCAAATTTTTCGAATAGCGTGAAAGCATCAGCGGTACCGCCAGCAAAACCAGCCAGTACTTTATCATTGTATAGGCGACGCACTTTACGGGCATTGCCCTTCATTACCGTGTTGCCTAGAGATACTTGTCCATCACCCGCGATGACGACTTTATTATTACGACGTACAGATACTATGGTAGTCACGAGTAGGGCCTCTTAATGTTCTTATCTTTGGGTATAAAAAGTATATGAGGATGGTGCTCGGATAATTCAAGGAAGCGCGAGTGATGTCGTGCAACTTATCGGTGTAAGTTTGAAAGAAGATAGAAAAAGCGATGAATAAAAGAAAGCCTCCACAATGGGAGGCTTTCGTTATTTGTCTTTTTTGCGACTGCTTTACTGGAATTATTCGGTGTCTTTCCAGATAGCGCAAGGCTCAATTTTAGCACGCTGCAGCTTGTGGCGGTCTCGCTCTGCATCACGCTTAAGTTTGTATGGTCCTAGTACCACGCGGTACCAGCTGCTGCCATCTTTCTTACGGATTTCACTCGAGATACCTTGGAAGGCGATATCCAACTTACGTGCTTCTGCCTGTGCTGACGTTTTGTAAGCGCCACATTGCATGATGTAAGGGATCTTAGAGATCTCTTGCTCTTTGGCTTTGACTTCGATTTCGCGACTTGGCAGTGTTTCAACGTAGTCCCATTTCTCTTCTGGAGGTGGTGGAATCACTTTGGCTGGTTTTGGCTTCGGTGTTGGTTTACTCACTACTGGAGCCGGTGCTGGTGGCTCAGGATCATTACTCAATAGGTAAAGTCCATAACCAAACCCGCCAACAAGGAGGATCGCCAAAAGACCACTACGCCATGGTTTACGGCGAGGGGCTTGTTTTTTGGTCGGTTTTTTCGTGCCACGACCACGCTTCACATAATCTCTATTAGCCACAAGACAATTCAGTAGTTGGTAATTCTGCTCTCATGGTAATCCAGATTGCGCGAGGATAATAGTGTAGAAATGGAAGCGGCACATCAAAATGTGCCGCAGATTTATATGGGTATTTCGAAGACTTACATTCGAGGTGGTGCAGTACTGCCTCGAACCACTAAGCTGGCTTCTAGCAGACGCGAACCTGCTTGCACATCGTTGCCTTTTAGTAGGTCTAGCATCATCAACATCGCTTGGCGTCCAATCTCATAACGAGGTTGAGAAATGGTGGTTAGCGGTGGATCGCAGTACTGAGCGAATTGGATATCATCAAAGCCAACAACGGATAGATCTTGAGGCACTCGTAAGCCGAGTTTTTTCGCTTCTTGAATCGCACCAATGGCCATTGCATCGTTATGGCAGAAGATAGCGGTTGGCTGCTCTGGTAGCGCTAACAGTTGACGAACCGCTTGAGCTCCCGCTTCAAACGTAAAATCACCGACGGTGCTGTAGGCTGGGTTCATTGACACGCCCGCACGGCGCAGCGCTTGTTGGTAACCTTGCTGACGGAACTTACATAGGGTTGCTGACATTGGGCCGGAGATTTGAGCGATACGCTTATGACCCAATTGAGCAAGGTAGTTCACGGCTTCGAATGCAGAAGTCAGGTTATCGATGTGTACAGTAGGCAGTTCAAGTTCTGGAGCGAACTCACATGCCATTACCATAGGAGGCAGGTTCTTTTGTTCAGACTTACTGACATCGAATGGGTGGTCGGTGCCTAGTAGTAGCATGCCGTCCGCTTGTTTGGTGAAGACGAGATTAACAAACGAAGACTCACGTTTCTTCTGTTGACCGCTGTCACCCAGTAGAACAAGGTAATCATTTTCGACAGCAGCATCTTCGATACCACGAATGATTTCCGCGAAATACGGGTCACAGATATCAGGAACGATAGTAATGATGGTTTTTGATTCGTTGCGACGTAAATTTCTAGCTAATGTATTAGGTGAGTATCCAGCTTCAAGTACGGCTGTTTCCACTCGTTTGCGAGTCGAAACTGAGACTTTCTCAGGATTCATCAAAGCTCGTGATACGGTAGCCGTTGAGACGCCTGCTAGCTGGGCAACATCCTTCATTGTCGCCATAAATTAAACCCTCTTTTAAGTTCCTTTGTTGCCTAAGTATCTAAGGCGTGAATAATAAATGTAATCGAATAGATATTATGAAAGTGTTGCTAACACTTTTTTTATTGCAATATTTTATTCGTTTCATCTGCGTAAAGTTACGGCTAGATTAACAAAAATCGCATGACTCGTGTGAACTTGCTCACGAGAAATATGAAATATTTGTGAACAAACTTATCATTAGTTTTAACCCAAAGGGGTTTAGCTCAAATCCTGCGGCTCTATATCGAGTGACCAACGAACTTTTTTCGCAGCGGGTAACATATTAATTGCTGGCTTGGCACTCATTAATAGCTTCTGCATTAATGAGCGAGTCTGTGTTTGTAGAATTAACTGCCATCGAGCTTTACCCGCTCGCTTAGCCAATGGTGCTGGAGTTGGCCCTAATACCATGCAATATTGGTCAAACAGTGGATGAGATTCCAGTGTATGACGTACCTGACGTAAGAACTCTTCCACTAAGCGCGTGTCGTTCGCTTCTGCTCTGAACAGCGTCATAAAGGTGTAAGGCGGCAACATCGCCTGTTTGCGCTCTGCTAAGGCCGTTTGAGCAAAGTGGTGATAGTCTTTATGCAGTAGCGCCTGCAGTAAGCCGTGTTCCGGGTGGTGCGTTTGTAAGATCACCTCACCAGGCTTGCTTGCACGACCTGCGCGCCCCGCCACTTGAATGAATAGCTGAGCAAGGCGTTCAGAGGCTCGGAAGTCACTGCTGTATAAAGAGCCATCGACATCCAATAACGCCACGAGTGTCACGTCAGGGAAGTGGTGGCCTTTAGCTAACATCTGGGTGCCGATAAGAATCTGGTATTCACCTTTGCGAATCGATTCAAGCGCGCTCTCTAAACTGCCTTTACGGCGAGTGCTGTCTCGGTCAATACGAATGGTTTTGTATTCCGGGAATAGCTGACCAAGTTGTGCTTCCAACTGTTCTGTACCCACACCAACCGTTACCAAGTTTGCTGAACCACAGCCTTGGCAGTTATGCACAATATGCTGCTGCGAGCCACAGTGGTGGCAGCGCATTTCATTGCTGTATTGGTGATAGGTGTAGTAGGCGTCGCAGCGCTTACACTCGGCTGTCCAACCGCAATCGTGACACATTAATGCTGGAGAAAAGCCGCGGCGGTTGAGGAACAGCATTACCTGGTTACCTGATTTTAAGTGGCGTTGCATCTCGGCAATGAGTGACGCGGACAAACCACTTTCCAGATATTCGCCTTTCACATCCAACACTTTATTGGTGGTTGGCAACGCGACACCCGCACGTGAAGTCAGAGTCAGGTGACTGTACTTACCTATTTGCGCGTTGTGCAGGGTTTCGAAGGCTGGCGTTGCTGAGCCTAATACTACTGGAATCTGCGCTTTGTGCGCACGCATGATCGCCACATCTCTCGCATGGTAGCGCAGGCTATCTTGTTGTTTGTAAGAGGCGTCGTGCTCTTCATCGACAATAATAATGCCCAAATCTGCAAACGGTGTGAACAAAGCCGAACGGGTACCAATCACAATGCCTGCAATCTTATCGCGAGCCGATAGCCAAGCGTTCAGTCGCTCTGAATCGTTTAAACCAGAGTGGATAACCTCAACAGGCACATTAAAGCGTCGCTTAAAGCGGTTAATGGTTTGCGGTGTTAGGCCGATCTCTGGCACTAGCACTAACGCTTGTTTACCTTGGTCAAGAATCGGCTTAATCATATTCAGGTAGACCTCGGTCTTACCTGAACCTGTGACACCTTCGAGAAGGAAGCAACCAAAGTTGTTTTGACTATTTACTGTTGCAATTGCGATGGCTTGCTCTTCATTGAGCTTAGGTTTGTCTTGGTCGTTTTCGAGCTCGGCAGGCCAAGGTTGGCGCTTCGGCTTTTTCTCAACCGATTCAATCCAGCCTTTTTCTTCTAGCGTCTTGAGTACGGCGCTAGCCACTTCTTCATCAATGAACTCTTGATGAGGTACGGGACCGTGCTCAAGCATGTGCATCACTTTGGCTTGCTTAACGGCGCGACCAAATCCTTGCATCAGTTGGTCGCGGCCTGATGGCGTTAGCTGCCATTCGACGAGTGTTGCGAAGTCTGCTGCTTTGCCTTTGCGTAAAGCACTCGGTAGCGCATTAGCAAAGGTTTCGCCAAGAGGGTACTGATAGAACTGACTGCACCAGGTTAATAGTGAGTAGACAGATTCAGGCCAAACAGGTTGGTTATCCAATAGCGCTTTTATTGGCTTGAGCTTATCTAGCTCGAATTCGGATTCGTTAACTAGAGCCGTGACAATCCCAGTTAAGGTTTGTCGTCCAAAAGGCACAGAGACTCGACCACCAATAATCGGGAATAGGTGGTTTGGAATCTTGTAATCGAACTGCTTGTCGAGTGGAACAGGCAGCGCCACACGGGCAATCATTGGACGCATAAAGGGACGGCTTTATCTGAATTGACGAGAGCGAACAGTCTAAAGGATAAGGCGGTTAAATTCGAGAAGCAGTTTGAATGTGATGTGGCAGAGAAGCGGGTGAGGTTGGGGCCAAGCCAAGAATCACAGTCAGCAAAGGAAATAATGCCGATATTGGCGAAAAATGTATCAAATCAGTTGATCCTACTTCACAGATTCATTACTATACTGCGCCTTAAAGGTATGGCTTCGTCGCGCTTTAGTGATGAGCGGTGTCTTTATTTCTTTTTTAAACTACGTGTGGTGTGCGGCTTAGAATCGTATAGCGACACGGCCTACTTGAGGTTATCCCATGAAAGCTGGAATCCACCCAGAATACAAAGCAGTTACTGCTACTTGTTCTTGCGGCAACACTTTTGAGTTCAACTCAACGCTAGCAAAAGAATCAATCCACCTAGACGTATGTGACAAATGTCACCCGTTCTACACTGGTAAGCAACGTATCGTAGATACAGGCGGCCGTGTTGATCGCTTCAACAAGCGTTTCGGTGCTCTTTCTAGCAAGAAGTAATTCTCGCTATTTAGACATAAAAAGGACACTTCGGTGTCCTTTTTTGTTGCCTGAAATTCGAGAAAATACAAACTTTCCCTTCAAGCTTTCACTCTCTTCAACAGTAAGCCGCTTAACTGAATATTATCGGGTCATTCTTGGCTTATCGCTCACCACTGTAAATCCGCACGAAAGTTCAACAAGCGACAGTAATTTCAACTGCTCACTGGTCTTATTAGTAGTGAAATCTCGTTTTTTAATGAGACAGAGGCTTCAACCACCTAGGAACTTTGAAGTACATCCATTAACATGAACAAGATCCCCCAAATAATAATATCCTAGGAACCTACACCTATGTCTGAAGACAGCCGCCAAGATCAATCCTCTCAAGAATTATCACCTCAAGAACAATTCCGTCAGCAAGCTCTTGATTATCATGAGTTCCCAATTCCTGGCAAAATTGCCATTGAGCTGACGAAGCCTGCAAACTCTGCAGAAGACCTAGCACTTGCTTACAGCCCAGGTGTGGCTGAGCCAGTTCGTGAGATCGCACAGAACGTAGATAACGTTTACAAGTACACAGGTAAAGGCAACATGGTTGCAGTTATCTCTAACGGTACAGCGATTCTTGGCCTAGGTAACCTTGGTCCAATTGCTTCTAAACCAGTAATGGAAGGTAAAGCGCTACTGTTTAAGCGTTTCGCTGGTTTAGATTCTATCGATATTGAAGTAAAACACCGCACAATCGATGAGTTTGTCGATACAGTTGCGAACATCGCAGATACATTCGGCGGTATCAACCTAGAAGACATCAAAGCACCAGACTGTTTTGAAATTGAACGTCGCCTGATTGAGCGTTGTGATGTACCTGTATTCCACGATGACCAACACGGTACAGCGATCGTAACAGCAGCAGGTATGCTGAACGCGATCGAGCTTCAAGGTAAGAAGCTTGAAGAGTGTAAGATCGTTTGTTTAGGTGCTGGCGCAGCGGCGGTTGCTTGTATGGAGCTACTGATTAAGTGTGGCGCTCAGCGTGAGAAGATCTACATGCTTGACCGTAAAGGTGTGATCCACACTCGTCGTGATGATCTGAATGAATACAAAGAGCTATTCGCAAACAACACAGATAAGCGTACGCTTGAAGATGTTATCGAAGGTGCTGATCTATTCTTGGGCGTATCAGGTCCTAACCTGCTACCGGCAGAAGCACTAACATTAATGGCTGATAAGCCAGTTGTATTTGCATGTTCAAACCCAGATCCAGAGATCAAGCCAGAGCTTGCTCACGAAGTTCGTTCTGACCTTATTATGGGTACAGGCCGCAGTGATTACCCTAACCAAGTGAACAACGTACTTTGTTTCCCATTCATTTTCCGTGGTGCACTTGATGTGCGTGCAAGCGAAATCAATGACGAAATGAAGCTAGCAGCGGTTAAAGCGATTCGTGAACTGGCGAAAGAAGAAGTGCCAGCGGAAGTATTAAAAGCTGCGGGTGAGACGTCACTTGAGTTCGGTAAGGGTTACATCATTCCTAAGCCAATGGACCCACGTCTACTTCCTCGCGTAGCGAAAGCAGTAGCAGAAGCGGCCGTTGAATCTGGCGTTGCGCGTATCGAGATGCCTGCTAACTACATGGCATAGCAGCATATGGCGTAGTCGCTTGTTATAGCGGTTGCTCCATAGAGCACAAATAATAAAAACCGACTCATCTGGAGTCGGTTTTTTTATGTCTCTTATTCACAGAACACTGATAAGACGAATCAGTAATGTGAGCATTCAGCTAAAGCGAATCAATATTGAAGGCAGTGACTGAGTTATTGTTATTCTTCGTCAAACGCTTCGAACTCGATGCCCATCTCTGTCATCAGTTTTTTCACTTCAGCAGGAATATCATCTGGGCGGTCTTTACGAAGGTCTTCATCTGTTGGCAGTGGTTGGCCTGTGTACGCATGTAGAAAAGCTTCACACAGTAGCTCACTGTTTGTTGCATGGCGCAGGTTGTTGATCTGGCGGCGAGTACGCTCGTCAGTAAGCACCTTTAGCACTTTTAAAGGGATAGAAACTGTAATCTTCTTTACTTGTTCGCTTTTCTTTCCATGCTCAGCATATGGGCTTATGTATTCACCATTCCAGTCGGCCATTGCGTACCTTCATCACTTTAGTTGTTAGATTAAATTAATAGTGGTGATTTTAGCGGGATTTACCGCCATAAGCAAAGACATATAGACGTCTAGAAGTGTTGACGTCTCACGTTTATGAAAGTAAAGTGAATAACATATATCTAACACAGCCGCAAAATGCCGACAAGCAGCTGTGATTCTCAGACGCAAAACTTGTAAGGAAGCACCTATGAGCAGCCGGAAGCCAGCAACAATCGCAGTACGTACTGGTATCGAGTCAGACACGCAACACCATGCCGTTGTCCCACCTATTTATCTTTCGACTAACTATGGGTTTCCCGCTTTTGGTGAAGTGCCAAAGTACGATTACACCCGTTCAGGTAACCCAAACCGCGGTTTATTAGAAACGGCACTGTTTGAGCTTGAATCGGGCAAAGGTGCAGTGGTTACTAACTGCGGTACTTCTGCACTTAACTTATGGGTTTCTGCTTTCTTAGGCAGTGATGATCTGATTGTCGCACCACACGACTGCTATGGTGGTACTTACCGTCTGTTTAACACTCGCTCACTAAAAGGTGACTTCAAAGTTCTGTTTGTTGATCAATCGGATCAAGCGGCACTGGATGCGGCGATCGCGCTTAAGCCAAAGTTGATCTTAATTGAAACACCATCGAATCCTTTAGTTCGTGTAGTTGATATTGCAGAAACTTGCCGTAAAGCGAAAGAGGTTGGTGCTCTGGTTGCTGTCGACAATACGTTTTTGACACCAGTGTTCCAAAAGCCTTTAGAGCTGGGTGCGGATTTTGTTATCCACTCAACTACTAAATACATCAACGGACATTCAGATGTGATTGGTGGTGTGGTGATCACTAAAACAGAAGAGCACGCTGAAGAGCTAGCATGGTGGGGTAACTGTATTGGTGCGACCGGCACACCATTTGATAGCTACATGACGCTACGTGGCATTCGTACGTTAGGTGCTCGTATGCGAGTTCACGAAGAGAGTTCATGTGAAATTCTGGCGTCTCTGCAGCAGCAAGATCTCGTTGGTACTATTTACCACCCAAGCCTTCCTGAACACCCAGGTCATGATATCGCGAAGAAGCAGCAGTCTGGCTTTGGTTCAATGCTGAGTTTTGAGTTTGCGGGCTCATTCGAGGCGCTTAAGTACTTTGTCGATAAGTTAGAGCTGTTCTCTTTGGCGGAGTCGCTGGGCGGTGTTGAAAGCTTGATTTGTCACCCTGCGTCGATGACGCACCGTGCGATGGGTGAAGAAGCACTGGCAGAAGCGGGCGTTTCTCAACAGTTGCTGCGTCTTTCTGTTGGCCTTGAAGATGCTGAAGACTTGATTGATGACCTCAAGCAAGCGTTTGAAAAAACACAAGGCTTTATCGCTGAAGGGGAGGGGTAACAATGGCAACCTTTCGCCAGCTACATAAATTTGGTGGTAGCAGTTTAGCAGACCCTGAGTGTTACTTACGCGTGGTCAACATTCTTAGAGAGTATTCATCAGCAACAGACTTAGTGGTTGTTTCGGCAGCAGGCAAAACCACTAACCGTTTGATTGAGTTTGTAGAAGCGCTTGATAAAGATGGGCGTATTGCTCATGAGTGCCTACAAACCCTTCGTCAGTTCCAGCTTGAACTGATTGAAGCACTGCTTGAAGGTGAGCCTGCAGAGCAACTTACGGCGACTATCCAACAAGAATTTACCGCTTTGGGCGAGCTAACGGCTCCTCTAAGCGAAGCACAAAAAGCACAAGTCCTAGGTCACGGTGAAGTTTGGTCTTCACGTCTGTTAGCTGCTTTGTTGTGTCAACATGATTTACAAGCTGTCGCACAAGATGCTCGTGCTTTCTTACGTGCAGAAGTGGGCGCTCAGCCTGAAGTGGATCGTGCTCGTTCTTATCCTCTGATTAAAGAAGCGTTAGCGCAACATGCCCATTGTCGTGTGGTGATTACCGGCTTTATGGCGCAAAACACTGAAGGTGAAACCGTATTACTTGGTCGCAATGGTTCAGACTATTCAGCAACCGTGATTGGCGCTTTAGCTGAAGTGGATCGCGTAACGATTTGGAGTGATGTAGCAGGTGTATACAGTGCTGACCCTCGCTTGGTGTCGGATGCGTGTTTACTGCCTCTACTTCGTCTTGATGAAGCAAGTGAACTCGCTCGTCTTGCCGCACCTGTGCTTCATAGCCGCACACTACAGCCAGTCGCGCAAAGTGCGATGGATCTGAGCTTGCGTTGCAGCTATCAGCCAGAATCTGGTTCGACTCAAATTGAGCGTGTTCTGGCATCGGGTCGCGGTGCAAAAATCATTACCTCTCTGGATGAAGTGCTTATCGTGCAACTGACGTTTGGTCACGGGCACGATTTCGACCGCTTAGAAAGTGAAGTGCTTGAAGGGCTTAAGCGTGCTCAACTAGAGCCACTTGCCTATGAGCTAGAACCGGATCAACACTGCTTGCGTCTCGCGTATACAGAAGAGATCGCTGGTGGCGCTCTAGAGTACCTGCAAGATCACGCTATTGAAGCTGAGATTAAGCTGAAAGAGGGCTTCTCTCTTATTGCTGCTGTAGGTGCGGGCGTAACGAAGAACCCGAACCACTGCTACGGTTTTTATCAGCAGCTAAAGAGTTCATCGGTTGAGTTTATCTCTGAAGCGAACTCTGGTCTGAGTTTAGTGGCAGTGATTCGTAAGAGTGAAACATCGAGCCTAGTGAAGGGCATTCACTCTCAACTATTCCAAGCGCAGAAGCGTGTTGCGATTGCCTTGTGTGGTAAGGGTAACATTGGTTCAAGCTGGTTAAGCCTGTTTGCTGAGCAAAAGGCTGAGCTCGAAAAGCGTCGCGGAATGAACTTTGAATTGGTTGCTGTGGTTGATAGCCAAACCTATTGGTTCGACGACCAAGGTATTGATGCAACCTCTGTCGGTGAGCGCTTTGATGACGAAGCGATTGCTAACAATGGAAACGACTGGCTGGAGCGTTTAGGCTCTATTCAGGGCTACGACGAAGCTGTGGTTTTGGATGTTACTGCCAGCCAAGCTCTTGCAGAAAAGTATCTACAGATTGCTCAGCAAGGCATTCACTTGATCTCGGCGAACAAGGTGGCAGGCTCCGCATCAAGCGAGTATTACCATCAGGTTCAAGATGCGTTTGCTAAGATCAGCCGTCACTGGTTGTACAACGCGACCGTTGGTGCGGGCTTACCAATTAACCACACGGTACGTGACCTACGTGAAAGTGGCGACGATATTATTGCGCTGTCGGGTATCTTCTCAGGCACTTTGTCTTGGTTGTTCCAGCAGTTTGATGGCACGGTGCCGTTCAGCGAGCTGGTGGATTTAGCATGGCAACAAGGCCTGACAGAACCAGACCCTCGTGCTGACCTCGATGGTTCAGACGTGATGCGTAAGTTGGTTATTCTGGCTCGTGAGTCGGGCTTAGATATCGAACCTGAAAACGTAAAAGTGGAATCACTGGTCCCTGAAGAGCTGCAAGACCTATCGGTGGATGACTTCTTTGACAAAGCTTCTGTGCTGAGTGAGGAGTTGGCTGAGCGTTTGGAGAAAGCGCATTCTCAGCAAAAGGTACTACGTTACGTCGCGCGTTTAGAGAAGAACGGCAAAGCAACCGTAGGTGTTGAAGCGTTATCGAAAGAGCACGCTCTGGCGAACTTGCT
Organism: Vibrio sp. 99K-1; assembly: GCF_013114585.1. NCBI lineage: Bacteria > Pseudomonadati > Pseudomonadota > Gammaproteobacteria > Vibrionales > Vibrionaceae > Vibrio > Vibrio sp. 99K-1. Next base: position 59,822 of record NZ_VTXF01000014.1, on the reverse strand, counting down.
GCCTTGCGACAATATCTTTGCGATTGAGAGTAAATGGTACAAAGATAACCCATTGGTTATTCGTGGCCCAGGTGCTGGACGTGAAGTGACGGCTGGTGCAATTCAGTCTGATTTGAACCGAATGTCGAGCCTGTTCTAATACTCAAATCATTTGCTATGGCACTTAAATAGCATACTATTCACTAAGATAAATAAGGCTGAAAGCACGATGTGTTTCTCAGCCTTTTTTCTTCCTTATTTCTGCTTTGCGACCCATCTAACGACTTGAGTTTTACTCACGATCTACTTGAAAAAAATTCATAATGGATCTGTTGACATTAAATCGTATTCAATACATCCTGTGGACATATAGACGTCTAAACGTCGTTTGAGGATTTGAGATTTTAGTGGTTGCTTTTGCCACAGGGAGAGTAAGATGGGATACACACACGCTAGTCATATCGACGCTTTAAATCAGAATATCGCTGAGCTTTCTGACAACATCAATGTGTCATTTGAGTTTTTTCCACCAAGCAGTGAAAAGATGGAAGAGACCCTGTGGAATTCTGTTCACCGTCTTAAAACGCTTCAACCAAAATTTGTATCAGTGACCTACGGTGCAAACTCGGGTGAGCGTGACCGTACCCACTCAATCATTAAAGAAATCAAGAACCAAACAGGTCTAGTTGCTGCGCCGCACCTAACGTGTATTGATGCGAGTCGCGAAGAGCTGATTCAAATTGCTGACGATTACTGGGCAAATGGCATTGAGAGTATCGTTGCGCTGCGTGGTGATATTCCACCAGGTGGCGGAGCGCCTGAGATGTACGCATCTGACCTCGTTGAGCTACTCAAGTCTCGTCACGACTTTGATATTTCAGTGGCGGCATTCCCAGAGGTTCACCCTGAAGCGAAAAGCGCTCAATCAGATCTTATCAACCTAAAACGTAAAGTGGATGCCGGTGCAAACCGTGCCATCACTCAGTTCTTCTTTGATGTAGAGAGCTATCTACGTTTCCGTGACCGCTGTGTAGCGGCTGGCGTTGATGTTGAGATTGTACCGGGTATCTTACCAGTTTCTAACTTTAAGCAAGCGTCTCGCTTTGCTGCGATGAATAACGTAAAAGTACCAGGCTGGATGGCGAAGCAATTTGAAGGCTTGGATGATGATCCAACGACTCGTCAGCTTGTTGGTGCTAGCCAAGCGATTGATATGGTTCGTACACTGAGCCGTGAAGGTGTGAAAGACTTCCACTTCTACACGCTAAACCGTGCAGAAATGACTTACGCACTTTGCCACACGTTAGGTGTTCGTCCGCAAGTCGCTGCGCTTTAAGTAAAGCTTAAGCTCCTGTAAAGCATCGCTGTTTAATTCAAATCCTATAGATACAAAAAAGGCTTGGACTCTAAGAGTTCAAGCCTTTTATTTTTCTATCAACTTCTAGCTTCTAGCTTCTGCTTAAGCGATAGCACCAAGTTCAAGCAGTACTTCTTCAGCCCATACAATCCATGCTTCACGGATAAGTAGGTTACGACGAAGCGTTAGACGCTCAAGACGAGCTTGCTTGTCTAGCGTTGCTGGTGTTGCGTAGTAAGCCGCTTCGATTTCACGGTAATGAGAAACCAATTTGCGAGATTCTTCTACAAGTTCAGAAAGTTGTACACGGTACGCGTCAGAAGGTTGTACAGCACAAGCCATTAGCTTAGCTGAGAATTCGTCACGAACCGTTGGGTGTGCAGTCGGCTGTTCAAACCATTCACCCAGAGCACTACGGCCAGCATCGGTGATAGAGTAAACTTTACGATCAGGTTTGCCTTCTTGAGGTTCAAGCACGCAAGTTACCTGTTCGTTCTGAGCCATTTTATTTAGCTCACGGTAAACTTGTTGATGGCTAGCTTTCCAGAAGTAACCGATGCTTGCAGAGAATTCTTTTGTGATATCGTAACCAGTAGCGTCGCGTGTACTTAGAACGGTTAAAATTACGTGTGGTAATGACATGTCTGAAATCCAAATGGTAAACAGTAAACAAATACTTAAACATCAAGTGTGCTTCTAGTGGCACGTTATATTGGTTATGTTTAAGTTGTACCAACTCATGGGTTGGTTATGTCACCTTACAAAGCCGTTTATCACCTAGGTCGACCAGTTTATTGGTCAAAGTACTGCAGATTATGATTTTTGAGTGTTTCCGCAGTGGAGCAGTAGTATATCTAAATAATAAGCATAAAGTAGAATACATGGATAAAATAACCCAAAAAACTGATAAAAAACTCATCATGGTCATTTTGTTGAAATAAAAAGGTCGCACGAGGCGACCTTTTGTCTATCTTATAGTAGAAATCACTAATTAACCGGTGTTTCGCATGCCTGCAGCAATGCCTGCAATAGTCACCATTAGCGCCTCTTCTAACTCAGCTGGTGGTGTTTCGCACTTACGAGTACGGTACAGCAGCTCAGCTTGAAGCATGTTCAATGGCTCTACGTAGATGTTACGTAGGCGAATCGACTCAAGCCCCCAAGGGTCGCTCTGCATCAGGTTCTCGTTGTTCTCTACATTGAGTACGGCTTTGATGTCTTTTTGTAGCTGCTCACGCAGTAACTCACCCAGAGGCAATAGCTCTTCGTCAACAAGACGTTGGTCGTAATACTTCGCAATTTCCATGTTGCACTTCGAGTACACCATTTCCAACATACCCAAACGAGTTGAGAAGAATGGCCATTCACGACACATCTCTTCAAGTAGCGCTTGATGCCCTTGGTCAACTGAGTATTGAATCGCTTCACCAGCACCTAACCATGCAGGAAGTACCAAGCGGTTCTGGCTCCAAGAGAAGATCCATGGAATCGCACGTAGGCTTTCTACGCCGCCGTTCGGGTTACGCTTCGCAGGGCGAGAACCAAGAGGCAGTTTGCCTAGCTCCAGTTCAGGTGTCGCTTGACGGAAGTAAGGAACAAATTTCTCTTCGCCACGAACCACGTTACGGTAAGCCTCACAAGAGACTTGAGACAGCACTTCCATTAGGTCACGCCACTCTTGTTTTGGCTCTGGTGGCGGCAGAAGGTTCGCTTCTAGAATCGCACTTGCGTAAAGGTTGAAGCTGTTTACAGCAACATCTGGCAAGCCAAGCTTAAAGCGGATCATTTCGCCTTGCTCAGTTACACGTAAACCGCCTTTCAAGCTCTTAGGTGGCTGAGAAAGAAGAGCGGCGTGCGCTGGCGCACCACCACGACCAACCGTACCGCCACGACCGTGGAATAGAGTCAGTTCTATGCCTTCTTCATCACAAACCTTAACTAGCTTATCCATTGCATCGTATTGAGCCCAACCAGCAGACATTACACCCGCATCTTTCGCTGAGTCAGAGTATCCGATCATCACCATTTGGTGATTCTGGATAAAGCCACGGTACAAATCGATGCTCATTAGCTGTTTCATTACTGCTTCTGAGTTGTTCAAGTCGTCTAGCGTTTCGAACAGTGGGCACACGTCCATGCGGTATGGGCAGCCACATTCTTGCAGTAGCAAGTGAACAGCCAGTACATCTGATGCTGTACGCGCCATAGAAATCACGTAAGCACCGAAGGCTTCACGAGGTTGAGCAGCAATGACCTTACAGGTGTCTAAAACCTCTTTAACCTGTTCAGATGGCTCCCAATCGCGAGGAAGCAGCGGGCGCTTAGAGCTCAATTCATTGGTTAAGAAAGCAATCTTGTCTTGCTCGCTCCATTGGTCATAATCGCCAATGCCTAAGTAGCGAGTCAGTTCAGACAGCACATCTGAGTGACGGGTACTTTCTTGACGAACATCGAGACGTACTAGGTGCACACCGAATGCTTTTAAGCGGCGCAGGGTATCCAGTAGGGAGCCATCCGCGATTACGCCCATGCCACATTCGTGCAGTGATTGGTAACAGGCGTAAAGCGGTGTCCAAAGTTGGTCGATGTTCTGTAGTGTTTCTTTCTTCGGAACCTCGGTGTCATGCAGTTTTGCATCCAGCACTTCTAGCGTGTTGTTCAGTAGAGTGCGTAGGTTCTTCAGGATTGCACGGTAAGCTTCGTGCTCATCACCGGCTAGTTCACGAACCGCATCATTACACTTGGTCATCGACAGTTCGGTAATCAGCTCGTTTACGTCACCTAGGTAAAGGTCAGCGGCTTTCCAGCGAGATAGGCGCAGAACCTCTTTGGTAATAGTGTGCGTTACGAATGGGTTACCATCGCGGTCACCGCCCATCCAAGATGAGAAGTGAACTGGACGTGCATCAATCGGCAGGCCTTCACCAAGGTAGCCTTTAAGTCGACCATCCATTTCACGCAGGAAATCAGGCACAGCTTCCCATAGCGAGTTTTCTACAACCGCAAACCCCCATTTAGCTTCATCAAGTGGTGTTGGGCGTTGCTGACGAATCACATCAGAGTGCCAACCTTGAGCGATAAGTTGCTCTAGGCGACGTTCGGTTTTCACGCGCTCTTTGTGTGATAGGTCGCTTAATTCTAATTTAGACAGACACTCGTTGATCTTCACCAGCTTGTTGATCATGGTGCGACGAGTGATTTCTGTTGGGTGTGCAGTCAAAACGAGCTCAATGTTCAGGTCGCGAACAGCTTGAGCTGCATCTAGCTTGCTGATGTCGTTTTGGTTTAATTTGGAAAATAGAGATTGCAGCACGTCTGGTTCGCAAACATGCTCCTCACAGTGGCGAGAGATGGTGTGGTATTGCTCTGCCATGTTGGTGAGGTTGAGAAATTGGTTAAATGCACGAGCAACAGGAGTGAGTTGTTCGTTCGGCAGGTTTTTGATTTCTTCAACTAGGCTGTCACGGTCAGCTTTGTTGCCTGCGCGGGCGGATTTGGAAAGTTTACGGATAGTTTCCACTTTCTCTAAGATAACGTCACCATGTGCATCTTGGATTGTGTTACCTAGCAAGCGTCCCAGCATGCTTACGTTACTCTTGAGAGCGGCGTATTTCTCGTTCATTGTCATCCTGCCTCGTAAAAAAATTACATCCATTGTTCCTTGTTAAGTACACAATCTAGCGAAAACTGCTGTATCTAGTCAAATAAAGCATTCTAAGTTTGCAATTATTAGTTTTCGAAATGCGGGAGAAGTAAATTTCCCAAGACTTCGGAATAAAGTGAAATTTAATTACAAGATCAGGCTTTGGCAGGGATAACAGAATAAAAGCCACCTTTTAGGGCAGCTTTTATAAAAAAGTATCGCAAGGGTGGCAATAACTAGAAACAATATTTACGAATAGATTTACTCAGTACGTCAATCGTTGGGTCGATAAAATCAAAGCTTAAGAATTCATCCGGTTGGTGAGCTTGGTCAATTGAGCCCGGACCCAGAACTAAGGTTGGGCAAAGTTCTTGAAGGAAAGGTGCTTCGGTACAGTAGTTCACGGTTTGTGATTCAGTTTCGCAAACGGATTCCATGCCGCCGATAAATGGGTGGTCGTGCTGACACTCGTAACCTGGGATAGGTTCGTGCAGTGGCGTAATCTCAATTCTGCCCGGCCACTTCGCTTCCACTTCTTTGAGTGCGCTGCGCAGCATGTTATCTAAACCGTCTAAGCTGATACCCGGTAAAGGGCGCACGTCGTAGTGCAGTTCACAACAACCACAAATACGGTTAGCGCTGTCACCACCATGAATATGACCTAGGTTTAGTGTCGGGCTTGGAATAGCGAACCCTGGGTGGTGGTACTCTTTAATTAATTTGTCGCGCAGCTGCATCAAAGCAAACAGCACTTCATGCATGATTTCGATAGCGTTAACGCCAAATGCTGGATCTGAAGAGTGACCTGATTTACCGGTTACGCGCACTGCATTCGCCACGTGACCTTTGTGCCCGCGAATCGGTACTAGGCTGGTCGGTTCACCAATGATGCAGTAATCCGGTTTAAACGGTGCGTTTTCAGTGAAATGACGCGCACCTAGCATGGTGGTCTCTTCATCACAGGTTGCCAATACATAAAGTGGCTTCGCCTGTTTACTCCAATCCATCTTTCTTACTGCTTCATAGATAAAGGCGAAAAAGCCTTTCATGTCGGCAGTACCTAATCCGTAGAAGCGATTGTTGTGTTCTGTCAGTGCGTGAGGGTCGAAATTCCAACGCCCTTCATCAAATGGCACGGTATCACTATGTCCAGCCAGCAATAAGCCGCCTTCGCCTGAGCCCATTTTTGCGATCATATTATGCTTGCCAGGCTCAACTTCCACGACTTCTGCGCTAAAGCCCAGATCTTTAAACCATTGAGCCATTTTTTCGATCACTTTCTCGTTGCCATGATCCCAGCTTGGATCCGTAGAACTAATAGAGTCGGTGGAAATTAGGCCTTTATAGACCTCAAGGAAACTCGGTAATTGCATAATATCTTCACTTCTACTATTGACAGGAAAACTATAAGTCGGTAAAACACATATTAAATCATATTTAATGCATAAGAAATCAAATAAAGCTAAAAATTAAGTATGAATAGTCAAATTTTGAAATGTAACTTACCTCAGAAATGGATGTGTTGAGATGTTGAAAACCACGATCATTGGCGCAAGCGGCTACACAGGAGCAGAACTGGCTCTAATGATAAACAGACACCCTGAGCTCACGCTATCAGGTTTGTATGTCTCAGCCAATAGTGTAGACGCAGGTAAACCTATTGCAGCACTGCACGGTAAGTTAGCGGGCTTGATTGATATGCCAGTACAGCCATTAACGAATCCAGAAGAAGTGGCAAAGCAGTCTGATGTGATTTTCCTAGCGACAGCACATGAAGTGAGTCATGACCTAGCTCCTATCTTTCTAGAGAATGATTGCCAAGTATTCGACCTATCAGGTGCTTTTAGAGTTAAAGGCGAAAACTTCTACCAAGAGTTTTACGGCTTTGAACACCAACATGAACAGTGGCTAGATAAAGCGGCTTACGGTTTAGCGGAATGGAATGAGCAAGAGATTAAAGAAGCTCAGCTTGTTGCAGTCGCAGGTTGTTACCCAACGGCATCACAACTGGCGATTAAGCCTTTAGTTGAAGCTAAGTTACTGGACGAGAACCAGTGGCCTGTGATTAACGCGACCAGCGGGGTTACTGGAGCGGGTCGTAAGGCGACCATGGTCAACAGCTTCTGCGAAGTGAGCCTGCAAGCTTACGGCGTATTCAATCACCGTCATCAACCTGAAATGGCAGCACATTTAGGATGTGATGTGATTTTCACTCCGCACCTCGGCAACTTTAAGCGCGGTATTTTGGCGACCATCACAATGAAATTGGCTGAAGGCGTGACAGAGCAACAGATACAAGATGCCTTTGAGCAAGCTTACCAAGGTAAACCTGCGGTGAGATTACTCGAAGAGACATTGCCAAGAATTCAAGATGTAGAGCAGACGCCTTTCTGCGACTTAGGTTGGAAGGTTCAAGGTCAGCACATCATCGTTGTTTCAGCGATTGATAACTTATTAAAGGGTGCATCTAGCCAAGCGATGCAGTGTTTGAATTTACGTTATGGTTTTGCGCCATTAACTGCGTTAGTGTAAGGAAATCTAGATATGAGCCTTAATAATCAACCATTAATCATAAAGTTAGGTGGCGCTGCGCTATCTTGTGGTGAAACACTTAGCAAGTTATTTGGTGCTATCTCTGCTTACCAACAACAGGCACAACGACCAATCGTGATTGTTCACGGCGGCGGTTACCTTGTTGATGATTTGATGAATAAGTTGAACCTCGAAACCGTTAAGAAAGAAGGGCTACGTGTTACTCCTTATGACCAGATCCCTGTGATCGCTGGTGCACTAGCAGGCACGGCCAACAAACTACTTCAAGGTCAGGCGATTAAAGACGGTATCAATGCCGTTGGTTTGAGCCTTGCAGACGGTGGTTTATGCAAAGTGAGTGAACTGAACCCTGAACTGGGCGCGGTAGGAAAAGCGGAGCCGGGCGACTCAACCGTTCTGCAAGCGATTCTTAATGCGGGCGCACTGCCAATTATTAGTTCAATTGGTCTTACTGAGCAAGGACAACTGATGAATGTGAATGCAGACCAAGCAGCAGTAGCCGTTGCTGGTGCACTTGATGCTGAGCTGGTACTGCTTTCTGATGTAAGTGGCGTACTAGATGGCAAAGGTCACCTAATTCCAAGCCTTAACCAGCAGCAAGCTGATGAGCTTATCGAAGGGAAAGTGATTACTGACGGCATGATCGTGAAGGTTCAAGCCGCACTAGAAGCTGCTAACGACCTTGGACGACCAATCGAAGTCGCTACGTGGCGATACCCAGAAAAGCTAACACAACTGTTTTCAGGTAAAAGCATAGGAACACAGTTTTTACCTCAGTAGGCCTCACTGCGAGTCACTACTTAAAGAATTTAGACAAATTAAATAAACATATAATTATGAAGTCATTTCCAACGCTGACCGCCATGTGCAGTATGGAAACTAGGAGAAAGAAAATGAGCAAAGTTAACGTAAAGAAAGTTGTAGTAGCCTACTCTGGCGGTCTAGACACATCAGTAATCATCCCATGGTTGAAAGAGAACTATGACTGTGAAGTAGTGGCGTTTGTCGCGGATGTTGGCCAAGGTGCTGAAGAACTAGAAGGCATTGAAGAGAAAGCAAAAGCTTCGGGTGCTTCTGAGTGTTACATCGCTGACCTTAAAGAAGAGATGGTCGCTGACTACATCTTCCCAACGCTAAAAACCGGTGCTTACTACGAAGGCAAATACCTTCTAGGTACGTCGATGGCTCGTCCAATCATTGCTAAAGCACAGGTTGAAGTTGCGCGTAAAGTAGGTGCAGATGCACTGTGTCACGGTTGTACGGGTAAAGGTAATGACCAAGTTCGTTTTGAAGGTGCATTCGCTGCACTAGCACCAGACCTACACGTAATTGCACCATGGCGTGAGTGGGATCTAGTGAGCCGTGAAGAGTGTCTGGATTACCTAGCTGAACGTAACATCCCTTGTACTGCTTCTCTGACTAAGATTTATTCTCGTGACGCAAACGCATGGCACATCTCTACAGAAGGTGGCGTTCTAGAAGATACATGGAATGCGCCAAACGAAGATTGCTGGGCTTGGACAGTGGATCCTGAGCAAGCACCAAACGAATCTGAAACAGTAACGCTTAAAGTTGAAAAAGGTGAAGTGGTAGCGGTTGATGGTGAAACAATGACACCATACAACGCACTGGTTTACCTAAATGAGAAAGGTGCTAAGCACGGTGTTGGTCGTATCGATATCGTAGAAAACCGTCTTGTAGGTATGAAGTCGCGTGGTTGTTACGAAACTCCGGGTGGCACTATCATGATGGAAGCACTGCGTGCAGTTGAGCAACTGGTTCTTGATAAAGCGGCATTTGAATTCCGTGAAGAGCTAGGTGTTAAAGCTTCTCATCTTGTATACGACGGTCGTTGGTTCACTCCACTATGTAAGTCAATTCTTGCTGCGACAGAAGAACTAGCGCAAGACGTTAACGGTGAGGTAGTTGTTAAGCTATACAAAGGTCACGCAACGGTGACTCAGAAGCGTTCTGACAACAGCCTATACTCAGAAGAGTTTGCAACCTTTGGTGCAGATGAAGTTTACGACCAAAGCCATGCTGAAGGCTTCATCCGCCTTTACTCGCTATCCAGCCGTATCCGTGCTTTGAATAGCCAAAAGTAATACTAACAATGAGTTAGTGAGCTAGCCTTCACTGAAATGTTGAAGGCCAGTAAACAGACATGATTATGCAAAGCCCACTCACTATTGATTAGTGAGTGGGCTTTTTACTTTCTAATCGCCTAATAAATCAGCTTCGGTTTTTACTATTGGATGGCATATAATTCGCGCTCTAGGCTGTAAAGAATCATGGATGAGCCTCTTGGTGAATAAATATGTGAAAAAAATGAATTAATACTTTATTTTCATTTTGAATTGCCGTAAGTTTAAACCATCAGAAAAATACTGAATCTTAATCAGAATTATCATTTGCAAAAACAGTGAGCACTGTGCAATTAGGAGATACACAATGGCATTATGGGGCGGTAGATTTACCCAAGCAGCAGACACCCGGTTCAAAGATTTTAACGATTCCCTTCGTTTTGATTACCGATTGGCTGAGCAAGACATTGTGGGCTCAATTGCCTGGTCTAAAGCTCTACTGTCGGTCAACGTATTAACAGAAGAAGAACAGCAGAAGCTTGAGTTAGCGCTGAATGAGCTAAAACTTGAGGTAATGGAAGATCCTGAACAGATTCTACGTTCTGATGCAGAAGACATTCACAGCTGGGTTGAGCAACAACTTATCGGCAAAGTCGGTGATTTGGGTAAAAAGCTTCACACTGGCCGTTCTCGTAATGACCAAGTGGCGACAGACCTGAAACTATGGTGTCGTCAGCAAGGTAACCAACTGCTGCTAGCGCTTGATCGTCTGCAGAGTCAGATGGTTAATGTTGCTTCTCAGCATCAAGGTACTGTGCTTCCTGGCTACACTCACTTACAACGTGCTCAGCCAGTAACGTTTGCTCACTGGTGTTTGGCTTACGTTGAAATGTTTGAGCGTGATTACTCGCGTTTGAATGATGCAATTAAGCGTCTAGATACATGTCCGCTGGGTTCTGGTGCCCTTGCGGGAACCGCTTACCCGATGGACCGTGAAGAGTTAGCTCACAACTTAGGTTTCCGTCGTGCAACGCGCAACTCTCTAGATTCAGTATCTGACCGTGATCATGTGATGGAGCTGATGTCGATCGCTTCTATCTCTATGCTTCACCTTTCGCGTCTTGCGGAAGATATGATTTTCTACAACTCTGGTGAATCAAACTTCATCGAGTTAGCGGATACCGTGACATCAGGTTCATCTCTGATGCCACAGAAGAAAAACCCGGATGCATTAGAGCTTATCCGTGGTAAAACAGGCCGTGTATACGGGTCACTTGCTGGCATGATGATGACGGTGAAAGCACTGCCTTTGGCTTACAACAAAGACATGCAAGAAGATAAAGAAGGTCTGTTCGACGCTTTAGACACTTGGAATGACTGTATGGAAATGGCGGCGTTGTGTTTTGACGGCATCAAAGTGAACGGCGAGCGTACACTTGAAGCAGCGAAGCAAGGTTATGCAAACTCTACGGAGCTAGCTGATTACTTAGTAGCGAAAGGTATTCCTTTCCGTGAAGCTCACCATATCGTAGGCGTAACCGTCGTTGCGGCGATCGCGAAAGGCTGCGCTCTAGAAGAGTTAACCATTGCAGAGATGAAAGAGTTCTCTGAGGTGATAGAAGAAGATGTGTACGACATCCTGACCATTGAATCGTGTCTTGAAAAACGTAGTGCGCTAGGTGGTGTATCACCGAAGCAAGTGGCTTACGCGGTGGACCAAGCTGAGAAGCGTTTGGCGCAGCGTGATACCTCTATCGTTAAGGTTCGTCCTGCTCGTTTGACTGACATTGAAGCGTTGGAAGGCATGGTGGCTTACTGGGCGAACATGGGTGAAAACCTACCTCGTTCTCGTAATGAACTGGTGCGTGATATCGGCTCCTTCGCCGTCGCAGAACATCATGGTGAAGTGACTGGTTGTGCATCGCTCTATGTGTATGACTCTGGTTTAGCGGAAATCCGTTCACTGGGGGTCGAAGCTGGCTGGCAAGGTCAAGGGCAGGGCACCGCGATTGTTCAGCACTTGGTTGAGAAAGCACGCCAAATGGCGATTAAGAAAGTGTTTGTACTGACTCGTACGCCTGAGTTCTTTATGAAGCATGATTTCTTACCAACATCGAAATCTCTGCTACCTGAGAAGGTACTGAAAGATTGCGACCAGTGTCCTCGTCAACATGCGTGTGATGAAGTGGCTTTGGAAGTGAACTTGGTCGAGCAGATTATTGCTAAGGTGAATGTTGCATAAGGCATTGATTTTATGGTCCCTAAAAAAAAGATCAAAAATCCGATCTTTTTTGGGAACAAACTAAGAAAAGCCCGGTCTATTAAAGTACCACTGCTTTTTCTTAGAATTTTCTAAGAAAGCCCCAAAACCGATTGGTTTTGGGGCTTTTTTCTATCTGCCGTTTGGCGAAAGGTAAGAGCTCGATAATTGAACTTAGTATCTAACTATTGTCGCCTATCCAACAAACACTTCTGCTAACGCTTTTTGTTCCTTAAAGGCAGCACCACAAACTTCATTATCCAATGCAGCGACAATAAGCCACTAAACGCGAAAGCCGCCATTATCAAAGCGATGGCGTTGATGGTTTTCGGATCTTCCCGGAAAAACAGCCACCATACTCCCCAACTCAATATCGACAACACAGTGAGCTGATTCATACAACGTTGGCAGCGACCGAGTTTGTTGAAGATTTTTTCATTTTTATTGCAATGAAGACATGTCATCTTGGGCTTGATTCGCGTTATGCTTGTTGCCCTGATAATACCACGTCACAAGATATTGGATCACGGTGACATAGAGAGAGAAGATCGATGATTGAGCGCCAAGAAACCAAGCAACGCATGAGCCGTATTGTTAAACACAACGGTACTATCTACCTATGTGGCCAAGTTTGTGCGGATGCAACAAAAGGCATTACAGAGCAAACACAGACGATGCTAGATAAAGTAGAAGCGTTACTTGAGCAAGCAGGCAGCGACAAAGAGCACATGCTGTCAGCAACCATTTACTTGAAAGACATGAAAGATTTCCAAGAAATGAACGCAGTTTGGGATGCATGGGTTCCAGAAGGCCACGCTCCAGCTCGCGCATGTGTGACTGGCGACATGGCTCGTGAAGCACTACTAGTTGAGATCTCTGTGATTGCAGCTGAGAAGTAATTCTCTCGCATTTAGTGATAAGTAACGGTTTTAAGAGATTCCAGATACTTCGTCCCTCAGTTCTGGAATGACGAGTTAATTTTTGATTCGTTGATGCGTTGTTCTTATTGGGCTACGGGTTGGCTGTGTTCAAAAGCATCGTCATTCCCGAAAGCGACGAAGGATCGCAGTCGGGAATCTCTATTTATATGTGACCAGAGATTCCAGATACCTCGTCCCTCGGTTCTGGAATGACGGATTAAGTTTGGACTTAGTTGCTTAACTAAATCAACGTCATTCCCGATAGTGACGAAGGAGCGTAGTCGGGAATCTCTGTTTACGTGTGACAGAGACTCTAGATACTTCGTCCCTCAGTTCTGGAATGACGGATTAAGTAGTGGTTTAGTGGCTTAAATAAATCAACGTCATTCCCGAAAGCGACGAAGGAGCGTAGTCGGGAATCTGTTCGTTGCCAAAAAACAAAAAGGAAAGCCAACGGCTTTCCTTTTTAGTATCTAATCTATGCGTTCTGTTTCAATCCACCGAGATTAACAACCTGGACCACAGTCTAGACAGTGTTTCACCATCTCTGGACCTAAGTGCAGTTTCGCGTTGAGGTCACGCAGCGCTGTTCGTACACCCTCTTCGATTACTGGGTGGTAGAACGGCATGTCTAGCATCTCAGAAACCGTCATCTTGTTTTGGTGTGCCCATGCTAACAAATGCGCCAAGTGTTCTGCGTTTGGTCCCATCATCTCAGCACCAAGGAAGCGGCCAGTACCTTGCTCGCCGTAAACGTGCAGAATACCTTTGTTGCGTAGCATCACTCGTGAACGGCCTTGGTTCTCGAAAGACACTTCACCCGTTGCGAAACAACCACATGTACCTAAGCGTGTGGTGATCTCTTTGTAAGTCTCACCAACCATCGCGATTTGTGGGTCAGAGAATACCGCTGAGATTTTAGAGCGGCGAAGGCCTGCACGAATCTCAGGGAAGCGACCTGCGTTATCACCCGCAATACGAGCTTGGTCTGCTGCTTCATGTAATAGAGGCAGTTGGTTGCTCGCATCACCCGCAATGAATACTGATGGAAGCGATGTTTGAAGCGTGTAGTGGTCAGCGATTGGAACACCACGCTCATCAAGCTCAAGAGAGGTATGCTCTAGGCCAAGTTTGTCTGTGTTAGGACGACGACCTGTTGCTGCCAATACGTACTCAACGATGTTGGTTTCTAGCTCACCTTGCTTATTGATGAACTGGATTTCGACACGTGGCTCACCCGATTCAGTGGTAATGCGCTTCATGCTTTCGATTTTCACGTCGGCATCGAGATAGAACTCTTCGTTAAAGGCTTTATCTGCGTAAGCCATGATCTCTGGGTCAGTTACTGGGCCAACTTGACCACCCAAACCGAACAGTTTTGTCTTCACACCTAAGCGGTGCAGCGACTGACCAAGCTCTAAACCAATGACACCAGGGCCAAATACGGCAACTGATTCTGGTAAGTCATCCCAGCTGAAAACGTCATCGTTAATGATTAGGCGGTCGCCAAGTTCATTCCAAACGGCAGGGTATGCAGGGCGAGAGCCGGTTGCGATAACAATACGCTTTGCCGTGATCACCGTGTGGTCATCAACTTGCAGTGTGTTGTCGTCTAAGAATTTTGCGTAGCCAGAGATCTTGTCTTGCTCTGGGATTTCATCGACGCCTTCTAAAACAAAACCAACAAAACGGTCACGTTCAAACTTCACTCGGTTCATTACTTCACGACCGTTAATTACGATATCGCCTTGTGGGTGAACGCCAAAAGCCGGAGCCTTCTCGATTTGGTGTACGCTTTCCGCAGCTGCAATAAGCAGTTTAGATGGCATACAACCAACACGAGCACAGGTTGTACCGTAAGGGCCGCCTTCAATCATCACGACACTGTCAGTGTGTGCTTTTGCAGCGCGGTATGATCCTAGACCTGCCGTACCGCCCCCGATAACTGCTACATCTACATTGACTTGTTTCATAATAATTTTCTCGCAATGGCTGAATTTAGTTTGAACGAACCCCTCCAACTCATGTGATGTTTTTAGTGAGTCAGGATAGCGGGTCAGTTTTGTGGTTCTGTTTTATTAGGTTTAGCTTGTGACTGTGGTTAATGCGAGCCACAAGCTTGATTCAACCCGATAGGGTTAGCTAACCCACAAGTGAGTGGGTTAGCCTTTTGGCAGTGATTAGCCTAGGAAAGCTTCTAGTTCTTCGCTACCACCGATGTGTTTACCACCGATGAATACTTGAGGAACCGTTGTGCGACCAGAGATTGCACGTAGGCTTACTGTTGTAGCGTCTTTACCTAGTACTACTTCTTCGTAGTTTAGACCTTTGTCGATTAGGTTCTGTTTCGCTTTCATACAGAAAGGACAGCCTGGCTTAGTGAATACTGTGATTGACTCTTGCTCTTTGTGCTCTGGAGCAATGTAGTTCAGCATAGTGTCTGCATCAGAAACCTTGAACGGGTCGCCTGGTACGTCTTCTTCGATGAACATTTTTTCTACCACGCCGTTCTTAACCAGCATGCTGTAGCGCCATGAGCGTTTGCCGAAGCCGATGTCGTTTTTCTCAACTAGCATACCCATGCCGTCTGTGAAATCACCGTTACCATCTGGGATGAATGTGATGTTTTCTGCTTCTTGGTCTGCTTTCCATGCGTTCATTACGAACGTATCGTTTACAGAAACACAAAGGATGTCATCAACACCGTTCTCTTTGAACACAGAATGTAGTTCGTTGTAACGAGGAAGGTGGCTTGACGAACAAGTTGGAGTAAACGCGCCTGGTAGGCTGAATACGATAACTGTTTTGTCTTTGAATAGCTCTTCAGTCGTTACGTTAACCCATGCATCACCTTGGCGAGTCGGGAATGTTACTTGAGGGATTGATTGACCTTCTTTAGATGCAAACATATTGATTTCCTTAAATGATATTTTAATTTTGTTCTATTAGAGCTTAACGTTTTTCGTTGCTCTGTTTCGTTTTGTTGAGCCCATTATTAGATAAATTCTTTGATAGCTCTAATCGTTTGATGTTATGGTTTTGATAGGTAAATTCTATCAAGAGCATTTTTCTTTTAAATGTTGCTATGAAAACCCTTGTTCTTATTAAACCTGAGGTAAGAGACTGATCATGAACATTCGTGACTTTGAATACTTGGTGGCGCTCGCAGAGCACAAACACTTCCGAAAAGCGGCAGAAGCGTGCTTTGTCAGTCAGCCAACACTAAGCGGTCAAATACGCAAACTAGAAGATGAAATCGGACTTCAGTTAACCGAGCGTAGTCCAAGGAAGGTCATATTTACAGAATCAGGGTTACAACTTGTTGAACAAGCCAAGCGTATTCTCAACGAAGTGAAAACTTTTAAGGATATGGCGAGTGGACACGGTGAAGCGATGACCGGACCAATGCATATTGGTTTCATTCCAACGGTAGGCCCTTACATCCTGCCTAAGATTGTTCCTCACCTGAAAGAGAGCTTTCCTGAGTTAGAGCTATACCTGCATGAGGCGCAAACTCATCAATTAGTGAGCCAATTGGAAGATGGCAAGCTTGACTGCTTGGTACTGGCTGCAGTTGATGAAACTGCGGTGTTCAAAGAGATTGATGTGTATGACGAGCCATTAAGTGTCGCGGTTCCATGTGACCATGAGTGGGCTCAGCAGGACACAGTAGACATGCTTCAACTCAATGGACAGACAGTCTTAGCACTTGGTGATGGTCACTGTTTAAGAGACCAAGCCCTAGGGTTCTGTTTTGCTGCGGGAGCAAAAGATGATGAGCGCTTTAAAGCGACCAGCTTAGAGACGCTGCGTAACATGGTCGCGGCAGGTGCGGGGATTACCTTGCTGCCTCAATTATCAGTACCAAAAGAAAAGCAGAAAGATGGTGTGTGCTACGTGCCTGCGGTCAACCCAACGCCTTCACGTCGTATTGTGGTTGCGTACCGTCCGGGCTCTCCATTGAAAGGGCGCTTTGAGCAACTGGCGGAGACGATTCGCACTCAGTTGGAAAAGGTCGTTTAGCTTCATCTCTGCATAGCAGACACAAAAAAGGGTTGATATGAATTCATATCAACCCTTTTTATTTTTCATGTTACTAGGTTCAAAAAACTACCTAGAACAGTTCTTCTACCGTTTCACCTGAAGAGGTGGAGTAGATATCATCATTGAAACGCTCAGTGATGTACTCAGTTGGCTCTGTACCTTTCTCGAAGTACTCAAACATTGATGAGCTATCGTACTTGTTGGTCAGTAAGCCGGTATCACGGTCAATACGAACGCGAACGATATTTTCTGGAATCTCTTTGCGTTGCGCTGGAACACCTGCCAGTGCAGTACCCATGAAGTCTACCCATGCTGGTTCTGCTGTCTTAGCACCGGCTTCCGCACCAGTAATCTGGTTCTTACCAAGGTTAGAGTTCGCTTTAGTACGACCTAGGTTACGGTTGTGGTTATCAAAGCCAACCCATACCGTTGCAACCATGCCTGGGCCGTAGCCGCTGTACCAAGTATCTTTCGAGTCATTAGTCGTACCTGTTTTGCCGCCAATATCACGACGTTTCAGTGGTTGAGCTCGCCAACCTGTACCGTTCCAACCTGTACCCGCACTCCAATCACCGCCGCCCCAGATGTTGCTGTACATCATTTCACGAACTAGGAATGCGTTCTGCTCAGAGATAACTTGAGGAGCGTATTGAACTTTCGCATCCACATCTTGCTCGGCAAACTCATCCGCCATTGGATCGGTCGTAATGGTTTGTTTGCAATCTTCTTTACAGACAACTTTTGGTGTTGCTTCAAACTCAGTATCGCCAAATGGAGTCTCAACGCGGCTGATGTAGAAAGGTTCAACGTAGTAACCACCGTTAGCGAATACTGAGTAACCTTGCGCTACTTTCATTGGCGTTAAGCTACCTGCACCTAGCGCAATAGTTTCAGAACGAGGTACTTCATCGATATCAAAACCAAAGCGGGTTAGGTAGTTACGAGTGTCATCTAAGCCTACTTCACGCAGTACACGTACCGCCATTACGTTTTTCGATTGAGCTAAGCCAATACGTAAACGAGTAGGGCCGACGTAAGTTGGTGGCGAGTTCTTTGGTCGCCATGCCGTACCTTGACTCTTATCCCATTGGTTGATTGGCGCATCGTTGATAAGAGAAGCCAGTGTTAAACCTTTCTCAATAGCTGCTGAGTAAATGAAAGGCTTGATACCAGAACCCACTTGACGAATAGATTGCGTCGCACGGTTGAATTTGTTGTGTACGAAGTTAAAGCCACCGACCATCGACAACACAGCGCCGTTGTTCGGATTCATTGCTACGAATGCAGTGTTGGCATTCGGCACTTGGCTTAGGCGCCAAACTACCGGAGTATCAGATTCTGCAGTTGCTGACTCTTCTGTTGCTTCCTCAGAGACTTCGTCACCTGTGATCGCTTCATGACGAACCCAAACTTGTTCGCCAACCGCAAGAATCTCTTTTGCTTGAGATGGAGCAGGGCCTTGACGGTCGTCTGTTAGGAACTTACGAGCCCAGTTCATACCTTGCCATTCGATCGTGCCTTCGCCTTGATTCTTCACCCATACTTGAGCGCTTTTCGAATCAACAGCAGTCACTACTGCAGGAACTAGGTCACCGTAGGTTGGTTGAGATTTTAGGTGTTTCACGATCTTGTCGTGGTCCCAAGCCGATTGAGCGGTTTGCCATAAGACTTTTTCAGCACCGCGGTAGCCGTGACGCTCATCGTAGCCAAGCAGGTTCTTAATCGCGGCTTGGTTTGCCGCTTTTTGCAGCTTCGAATCAACGGTTGTGTAGACTTTCATACCAGAGGTGTAAGCGTCTTCACCGTAGCGTTCAACCATCCAAGCACGTGCCACTTCTGCCACGTATGGTGCGCTCAGTTCGATCTCTGCACCGTGGTACTTTGATACAAGCTGTTCATTGCTTGCTTCATCAAACTCGGCTTGAGTGATGTATTTCTCGTCGAGCATACGACGTAATACAACGTTACGACGGTTGGTCGCGCGTTCAATAGAGTAGATAGGGTTCATGGTTGAAGGTGCTTTTGGCATACCTGCTAGGGTCGCTAGTTCACTCAGGGTTAGATCCGGAAGATCTTTACCAAAGTAAACGCGTGCAGCAGCGCCGAAACCATACGAACGGTGACCAAGGAAGATCTTGTTGACGTAAAGCTCCATGATCTCTTCTTTGCTAAGCAGTTGCTCAATATGGATCGCAATGAAGATCTCTTTAATCTTACGCATGATCTTTTTCTCATTGGATAAGAAGAAGTTACGCGCAAGCTGCTGAGTAATGGTACTCGCCCCTTGTTTTGCCGAACCTGACATCGCTACTACGATAGCTGCACGAGTAATGCCGATTGGGTCAATACCAGGGTGTTCGTAGAAACGGCTATCCTCGGTAGCAATCAAAGCCTCAACTAAGTGGCGAGGGATCTCGTCATAAGTCACTGGAATACGACGTTTTTCACCAAATTGGGAGATCAACTTACCGTCTTGGCTGAAGACCTGCATTGGAGTTTGGAGTTCTACGTCGCGCAAAGTGGCAACATCAGGCAACTCTGGTTTTACGTAGTAATAAAACCCAAAAATTGTACTGACTCCAAGAATCATGCAAATCAATGTAAATATGAATAATCGCTTTATGAACTTCACCGGATAATCCCTGATTAGTTAAGGCTGATAAGCAGCAAACCCTTGTACTCTAGGCTAAAAAATTAGCTTTCGTTTATTAACGCTTATTTAACTAATAATCACAACCCCTAGATAATCAACGAAATGCTTGGCACTTCAGGAGCTAGGTCACATGGGTTCATCATTAATTACAGGTATAGATATAAATCACCACAGCATCAAAGCTGTGGTGCTAAAACCCGTGGGGGAATTGTATGCCCTAGTGGGATACAAAGAGCTGCCGATTTCGGACGACATTTTTACAGCTAACCATACTTTGGAGTATCAGAAAACTGTTAAGAAACTCAAAGAACTTAGGAAAGGGCTGCCTTTCGGCTGTCGTAATGTCGCCATTTCGGTACCTGATAACACGGTGATCAGCAAGGTACTGCAAATTGAGAGTGAACTCGAAGACAGAGAGAGAGAGTTTTCGATCTACCAAACCTTCGCCCATCAATCTCCTTTTCCCATCGAGGAGCTGAGTTTAGATTTTGTGAAGCTGGAAGACAAACGATTTGGTAAAGGTTCGACGAGCAGTTATCAGGTTTATGCTACTCGTAAAGAAGTGGTCGATAGCCGAGCAGAGGCATTAACCAAGGCTGGCTTTAAACCTGTTGTCGTTGATACGCAGGCGCATGGCTTGCTTCATGTTTGGCAGCTTGCCTCACGCTTGTACCCAGAGAAAAGTAATTGGCTGTTGGTGGACATTGGCGTTGATCAAACCTCGATGGGCATCATTCCTCAGGGAGCAGCCCCTTTCTATAAAGACATCGCTTTTGGTACGCAAGACCTTTGCAGTATCGAAAACCCCAATGATATCGAGGCTGCGTTTGGCAGTGCTCAGGATACTCATCAATTTATCGTTAACTTAATTGAAAAGCTCAAACGTCAGTTGCAGCTCTATTCCTCGGTGAATGCTCACCAACCTATCTCAGGCATCTGGTTAATGGGTGAGGGTGCCAGTACGCCAATGGTGACCGAAGAGCTCGAGCGCCATTTTCAGCTGAGCTGTGAATCATTGAATCCTTTATCCCTGTTTGAGAATAAGGTCGCGAGGAAGCGCCGCCTGCAAATGGATTGGCAACATTTTGGTATTGCTGCGGGCATGGCGATGAGCGGACTTAAATGGCAGGGAGAGAAGCATGTTGCATCAAATTAACCTGCTACCTTGGCGTGATGAGATTCGTGCTCAGCACCGAAAACGTTTTATTCACCTGGTCATCCTTGGTGTGATTGTGGCTGGCGCAGGGCAGTGGGCGGTCGGTAATTATTTCCATGATCAACAAGCCAAACAGCAAGCTCGTCTTAATTATCTCAATCAATACATTGCTGACCTTGACCGTCAGATTCAATCGCTAAAAGTTGCAGAGCAAGAGCATAAAGCCATTTTGACTCGACTTGATGTGGTGGAATCTTTGCAGCTCGGTCGTAATAAAACCACCGACTTTATGAACTTGATGCCGGAGCTGATTCCTGAGGGAGTGTATGTCGACAAGATAAAGATGAACGGTCAAGAGATTGAAATGGCGGGCATCAGTGACAGTACCGCTCGTCTCGCCACCATGCTGGATAACTTAGAACGCTCTGAATCCCTCAAAGGAGTCGAGATGCACTCTATTGTCCATAACCGTAAGCGCTTCAATAAAGAGTTTCAGACCTTCAAGGTGTCTTTCGTGTTCAGCCCTGTGTCATTAGAAAGCACAACTGCACATCGAAAGGATAAGGGGGCTAACCATGGCTAGCCTTCAAGGCGTGATGAGCCTGCAAGAGCTTGATATCGATGAGATCACCGAGTGGCCACTGTTGCCTCAGTTATTGGTGATTCTATTGCTGGTGGCGCTCATTCAAGGGCTGGGAACCTGGTTCTATATTTTGCCTTTGGATGATGAGCTACAACAGATGAAGCAGCAAGAGCAGACCTTGAAAGCAACACTGCGCATCAAAGCCAATAAGGTTGCTGCTTTACCTAAGCTTCAGGGCCAACTGGATGAACTCACCAGTCGCTATGATTACCTGTTAGAACAGCTTCCCGTGCAAAAGGAGTTGGCAAGCATGTTGGCATCAGTCAATGAGCTTGGCTTAGATAACTCACTAACCTTTACCCGAATCGACTGGGGTGAAAAACAGAACAAAGCCTTCTTATACCGCTTACCTCTTAATATCGAGCTGACTGGTGATTACCACGAGATAGGCGACTTCTCTGCAGCTATCGCTAAGCTTCCACGAATCATCAGCTTTGATGATGTGAATTGGCAGCGAGTCAGCCAAGAAAGTAGCACTCTGCACTTTAGGGTTCGAGCTTATACCTACCAGTTTAAATCGGAGGTCAATGATGAAACCCAATAGCACGTTTTACTCAATCGTATTGCTGCTTGCGTTGTCGGGCTGCAAAGCCAATCAAGACTCATTAGAAGACTTTGTTATACAGGTAGAAGCTAAGGCGAGAAAGGAGGTCGAGCAACTTGTCCCAGCAACTGAGTTTTCGGCGGCTACCTATCAACGGCGTACTTTTCGTCCTCCCTTTGAACTGCCTAAAGAAGCGATTGTGCAAAACCAGCCGTTGGTTAAGAAAGATTGTTGGCAGCCAGGTGCTCGTGCACGCAACGGCAAGTTGGAGAAATACCCATTGAGTAAATTGCGCTTAAAAGGAGTGATGGGCAGCGGCTCCAGCGTGTTTGGGCTTGTACAAACGCCTAAGGGCAATGTCGTCAATGTGAAAAAAGGCCAGTTTATCGGCTTAAACAACGGCCGAGTTACTAAGGTAACGAGCCAGTACGTTCTGATTAATGAAACTCTTCCAGATGGCTTAGGTTGTTGGCATAAGCGCAACGTTAGGCTGGCTCTGAAATAAACCAATGTCACATGATGTGGATATGAGATGTAAATATGAATAAAGGAATAAGTGGATTAGTGAGCAAAACTCTACAAGGTTTTGCTGTGTCCGTGATGTTGGTTTTTAGCGTATTTGGTTACGCAGAGAGCTCGTCTAATAAATTAGAGAACATTGATTTTAGAGTTAACAAGGATAAAGACGCTGTCATCATCATTGAGCTAGCAACAAGCAGCGCGGTGGTCGATGTTCAGCGGGCACAAGAAGGCTTGAGCATCGAACTCATCAATACAGAAGTGGATGATGACAAGCTCTACCTTTTGGACGTTAAAGATTTCGCGACTCTAGTTGAGGGGATTGAAGTATACAAAGAGACGCCAAGCACTCGGTTACTGGCGACCATCAGCAATGACTACCAATACGAATATGACCTCAAGGGGCGCTTCATCGAGGTGGTGATCAGCAAGCCCACGATTGAAGAAGTGACGACAGAGAAAAGCGTACTTGAGAAAGAGGGCAAACTGATATCGATTAACTTCCAAGATATCCCTGTCCGAAACGTGCTGCAGTTAATCGCTGACTACAATGAATTCAACTTGGTGGTATCCGACTCGGTCGCGGGTAACCTGACATTACGCTTGGATGGCGTCCCTTGGCAGCAAGTTCTCGACATTATCTTGCAAGTTAAAGGCTTGGATAAGCGCGTCGACGGCAACGTTATCTTGGTCGCTCCCAAAGCGGAACTGGATCTGAGAGAACAGCAAGCGCTCGAAAAATCCCGCCTAGAGGAAGAGCTTGGGGAACTTAAATCAGAAATCATTAAGATTAACTTTGCCAAAGCCACCGATATAGCTGACATGATTGGTGGTGAAGGGGCGGTGAGCATGTTGTCTGATCGCGGCTCGATTACCATAGATGAACGCACTAACTCTCTGCTGATTCGCGAGCTGGAAGAGAACATTGCGGTAATACGCGGCATTATTGAGTCGTTAGATATCCCAGTGAAGCAAGTGCAGATAGAGGCGCGCATTGTTACCGTCACCGAAGGTAACCTTGATGAACTCGGCGTGCGCTGGGGCGTTTCATCGACCAACGGAAGCTTCACGGTTGGCGGTTCAATCGAGGGTAATCACCCTTCAGCCATTACACCTTATGACGACGATGGTGGCAGCAGCGTGATTGATGACTACCTTAACGTGAATTTGGCGGCGACATCGCCAAATGCATCGAGTATTGCTTTTCAGGTGGCCAAGCTTGGCTCTGATACGCTGCTCGATCTTGAGCTATCTGCACTGCAACAAGAGTCTAAGGCGGAGATCATCTCTAGCCCACGCTTAATTACCACCAATAAAAAGCCGGCTTACATTGAGCAAGGTACTGAAATTCCTTACTTAGAGTCCTCTTCGAGTGGTGCAACGTCAGTCGCATTTAAGAAAGCTGTGTTGAGTTTGAAAGTTACCCCTCAAATCACACCAGACAATCGCTTGGTTCTGGATTTGAGTGTGACTCAAGATAGGCCTGGGCAAGTGGTGAAAACAGGAACGGGGGAAGCGGTCGCGATAGATACCCAAAGGATAGGTACGCAAGTGCTTGTTAATAATGGTGAAACCGTCGTTCTTGGTGGAATATTTCAACACAGTGTCAGTAGTACAGTCGATAAAGTTCCTCTGTTGGGAGACCTTCCTTTATTGGGTGCATTGTTCCGTCGTAGCTACGAAAATGTGGGTAAAAGTGAACTGCTTATCTTTGTTACACCTAAAGTTGTGATTCAGTAACGTACAATTAGATTAAAAATAAAGTTGCATTAGTGGCACCTAACCTTGATAATTTCGGGTCTTATCACGAATTATCTGTGAGGAATCGGTGCCACGGGCCTTTTAATTTCAGTACTTGTACTGACCTACCTTGTGGCGATGTCATTGAATTAACGTTGTAAATTACTGCTAAAAACATGGCTGAGAAACGCAATATTTTTCTTGTTGGCCCAATGGGCGCCGGCAAAAGTACAATTGGTAGACACCTAGCTTCCCAACTTCATATGGAGTTTCTAGACTCTGACACTGTGATTGAAGAGCGCACTGGCGCAGACATCGCATGGGTTTTTGATGTTGAGGGCGAAGAAGGTTTCCGTAAGCGCGAAGAATCTGTAATCAACGATCTGACTGAAGAGCAAGGTATTGTTCTAGCGACAGGCGGTGGTTCAGTGATGAGCAAAGAAAACCGTAACCGTCTATCTGCACGAGGCATTGTTGTATACCTAGAGACAACAATTGAAAAGCAACTTGCTCGCACAAATCGCGACAAGAAACGCCCTCTACTTCAAACAGACAACCCGCGTGATGTGCTAGAAGATCTAGCTGTATCTCGCAACGCACTATACGAAGAAGTGGCGGACTACACAGTTCGTACTGACGACCAAAGTGCAAAAGTGGTAGCCAACCAGATCGTAAAAATGCTAGAAGAACGTTAAGTTCATTTTTTTCGGAGAGCAAACCCATGGAACGGATTACGGTCAATCTAGCTGAGCGTAGCTACCCTATCTCTATTGGCGCCGGGTTATTTGACGACCCGGCGTACCTTTCTTTTTTATCAGGCAAGCAGAAAGTCGTTGTTATCAGTAATGTGACAGTAGCGCCTCTTTATGCTGATAAAATTCTATCTTTACTGGATCAAGTTGGCTGTCAGACATCTCTTCTCGAGTTACCTGATGGTGAGCAATACAAAACGCTTGAAACGTTCAATTCAGTGATGAGCTACATGCTTGAAGGAAATTACAGCCGCGATGTGGTGGTGATTGCTTTAGGTGGTGGTGTTATCGGTGATTTGGTCGGCTTTGCTGCATCTTGTTACCAGCGTGGTATTGATTTCGTTCAAATCCCGACAACGCTTCTTTCTCAAGTGGACTCTTCTGTTGGTGGTAAAACCGCAGTAAACCATCCTCTTGGTAAGAACATGATCGGTGCATTCTACCAACCAAAATCCGTGATCATCGATACCAACTGTTTATCAACGCTTCCTGAGCGTGAGTTTGCAGCGGGCATTGCTGAAGTCATCAAATACGGCATCATTTACGATGAAGCCTTCTTTGATTGGTTGGAGCAGAATATAGAGAAACTTTATCAACTTGATGAACAAGCACTGATTACTGCAATTGCTCGTTGTTGTGCAATTAAGGCTGAAGTGGTTGCTCTAGATGAAAAAGAGTCAGGAATCAGAGCGTTATTGAACCTAGGTCATACATTTGGTCATGCGATCGAAGCAGAACTAGGCTATGGTAATTGGCTACATGGTGAAGCTGTGTCTTCAGGTACTGTAATGGCAGCGAAAACTGCTCAGTTACAGGGACTGATCACTCAGCAGCAGCTTGAGCGAATTATTTCTATACTCAAGAATGCGAAACTGCCAGTTCATACGCCAGAAAGCATGTCTTTTGAAGACTTTATGACGCACATGATGCGTGATAAAAAAGTGCTGTCTGGTCAATTACGTCTGGTATTGCCAACAAGTATTGGTACTGCTGAAGTGGTTGCTGATGTGCCTCAGGACATCATTAAACAAGCAATTGATTTTTGCCGTACTCTTTAAATTTGGTTGTGAGGTTGCCTAGTTAGACTCTAGGCAACTGAAGCGTTTTACTGATCGATCTAATCAGTAGGGATCCGCAATGAGTTTGGCTCATGAATTAAGAGTATTAGAGTTAGAGTCTCAAGTTGAGCTGCTAGAGCGCTTACAGCTTTTGACTAACTTTGGTTCAAATCTAGTAACGGTGGCTGGTAAACCTGGTTCTGGCCGTTCTTGGTTAGCACAGCGTTATCTCGAAGCGTGGGCGACAGAAAAGAATCAGTGTTTACTGCTTTGTCACCCAAGCCAAGACGACCAACAACGCCGCGCGCTTATTCTTAGCCAAATTGTTTCTGATCCGCTATTTAATCAACATGACTCCTTATCTGATAGCCTAGCAAGGTTGCTGGATGGTGAGCCGTGTAGTGTGGTTATCGTTGTCGATGATGCCCACCGGCTCTCTGAGCGATTGGTATCCGAACTATGGATGTTGGTACTGGAAGCTCAAGCTAATCCCCAATGGACGATCAATGTCGTTCTTTTCTCAGAAATTGGTCACCTAGACACCTTACTCACCCGTCTAAGTTACGGCCAACAACACAAGCCTATCGATCTTGAGATCGATGACCTTTCGCAACCAGAAGCTGAACATTTCTTTGAATCACTGGTGATTCGATACGTGGATGATGAGTCTGAAACTCGCGTGCGACGTGCGTTTAACAAAGCGCAACCTCTGCCTGGCGAGCTAATGGCTTTAGGAGAATTGAAAGTGGAAAAAAGGATTATTATTCGCTCAATCATTGGCTCACCAATCAATATCGCGATTGTGGTAGCCCTGTTGCTGTTGTTAATTGGTGGTGGTTATTGGTGGATGTTCAGCCAACCGACCCCGGATGACAAAGCGCAATCTCTGATCGCACCAATTGAGCAGACTGTTATTCCAACCTTTGAAGTGGACAATGGCTCAGAACAAACTGGTGTTGAGGGAGTTGTAGACACTGAAACGTCAACTGATATCAGTTATCAAGGCGCTGATGATGACAGTTCATCTTTGCCACCGGTTGTGGTGGAAGAGACGGCTAGCGTGGGTGAGGTTGAGCAAGACCAACAGCGTGTCGTGATTACTTCGGATGTGGTTGATGCTCTACTGGATGATAAAGCTCAGAGTGCTGATACCAGCGCCATCGATGCTGCGGTTGAAGAGAACACTCAAGTAGAGGCTAATTCACAGGCTGACGCTGAAGCGGTTGCTCCAGCTGATGAAAAATCTGACTTAACTGAATCAACGCCTCCGACTAAGAAGATCACCTTCTCGTTTGCTCGTGAGGAGCTACAAGCTATCTCGCCACGAGCATACACCTTACAGTTGAGTGCGATGACTTCGTTGGAAGATGTGCAGTCTTTCATTGAAGAATACGATCTAGAGAATAAGGTTCGTATCTACCCAACTCTGCGTAACGATACCAAGTGGTTTATCATCACTTATCAAGATTACCCAACGATTCAGGTGGCGCGAGATGCGGTAAGTACACTCTCAAAACCACTTCAACAGTTGGAACCTTGGGCAAAATCGATGAATCAAGTGCATCGAGAGATAGAACGTGCGAAATAACCCTGAGCTTAGCCTCAAAATATGTTACATTCCGCAGCCTTATTTTTGTGTTGATAGATAGAGCAGTAAATGAAAAAGCAGCGTGCCTTTCTAAAATGGGCTGGTGGTAAATATGGCCTAGTTGAAGACATCCAACGTCACCTGCCACCTGCTCGTAAATTGGTAGAACCATTTGTTGGTGCTGGTTCTGTGTTTTTGAACACGGACTATGAACAGTATCTACTGGCTGATATCAATCCCGATCTTATCAACCTGTATAATCTACTTAAAACCGACCCTGAGACTTACATCGCGGAAGCAAAGCGTTGGTTCTGCCCTGAGAACAACCGCAAAGAAGCCTTCTTAGATATTCGAGCTCAGTTCAACGATACTGACAATGTTATGTATCGCTCACTCGCTTTCTTGTACATGAACCGATTTGGCTTCAATGGCCTATGTCGCTACAACAAGAAAGGCGGTTTTAACGTTCCGTTTGGTTCTTACAAAAAGCCTTACTTCCCAGAAGCTGAGCTGGAGTTTTTCGCTGAAAAAGCGAAAAAGGCCACTTTCGTGTGTGAGGGATACCATGAAACCTTTAGCCGTGCCCGTAAAGGTTGCGTGGTTTACTGCGATCCTCCGTACGCACCGCTGTCAAATACCGCTAACTTTACCTCTTACGCAGGTAACGGCTTTAGCTTAGATGATCAAGCAGCACTGGCTGACGTTGCTGAAAAAGCGGCGACAGAACGCGGTATCCCTGTGTTGATTTCTAACCACGACACGACATTAACGCGTCGCTTGTATCATGGTGCAGAGTTGAACGTGGTGAAGGTGAAGCGCACTATCAGCCGTAATGGCGCTGGTCGTAATAAAGTGGATGAGCTATTAGCGCTATTCCATCAAGATAAAAACCAGCAACACGCGGCAGCAGAATAACCTCGAACCCCTCAAATTGAGTGACCAACAGGTACTTTCTTAAACTAATCTTTCGAACTGCTAGGATCTGCCTAGGTGCTTAGGTAGAATTGCACACCAAATAGTCTTGGGGTTGAATCTTGTACGCATACGAGGTGCCACCAAGGCGGTGAACTCGCAATTTACTTACTCTTAAGAGGTTTGGTATGAAAGATTTTCTAATCGCTCCATCAATTTTGTCTGCAGATTTTGCTCGTCTTGGTGAAGACGTTGAAAAAGTACTCGCAGCCGGTGCCGATGTTGTGCACTTTGATGTGATGGATAACCACTACGTACCTAACCTGACTTTTGGCGCACCTATCTGTAAAGCACTCCGTGACTACGGTATTACTGCTCCAATCGATGTTCACCTAATGGTGAAGCCGGTTGATAACATCGTGCCTGAGTTTGCAAAGGCTGGCGCATCGATGATTACCTTCCACGTAGAAGCATCAGAGCACATCGATCGCACTCTACAACTGATCAAAGAGCACGGCTGTAAAGCGGGCGTGGTTCTTAACCCAGCGACACCACTATCTTGCCTAGATTACATCATGGATAAAGTAGACATGATCCTATTGATGTCTGTGAACCCAGGTTTCGGCGGTCAATCTTTCATTCCTCACACTTTAGATAAGCTACGTGCGGTTCGTAAGTTGATTGACGAATCAGGTCGTGATATTCGCCTAGAGATCGACGGTGGTGTAAAGGTGGATAACATTCGTGAAATCGCAGAAGCGGGCGCAGATATGTTCGTTGCTGGCTCAGCGATCTTCAATCAACCAGATTACAAAGAAGTGATTGATGAGATGCGTGCAGAGCTTGCAAAAGTAAACGCATAAAAGTAGAACTAGGGTCAGTTGACCTAAAATCAAAAAATTTAGATTAAGGGGGCTGATTGGCCCCTTTTTTACGTCTTATTGCTCAACACATGAGACGAATATAATGAATAGGAAAGTAAGATGTCATTAAGCTCAATAAAACTGATCGCCTTTGATTTGGATGGAACCTTGTTAGATAGCGTGCCTGATTTGGCAGTCGCTGCTGACCAAGCTTGTCAGGAGCTAGGTTTCCCTTCAGTGAGTGAAGAACAAGTTCGTGATTATGTAGGCAATGGTGCTGACGTACTGATCGGGCGTTCACTAAGCCGCAACCTAACTGTGGACCCAAGCTTAGAACCAGAGCTGCTGAAAAAAGCACGCATCTTGTTTGATGATTTCTACGAGCAGGGCGGCCATAAGCTGAGCCACCTTTACCCATCAGTAAAAGAGACGCTGGCAGAGCTGCACAAAGCGGGCTTTACTATGGCATTGGTAACCAACAAGCCATCGAAGTTTGTGCCAGACGTGCTAGCGCAACACGGTATCGATAAGTACTTTGTAGATGTGCTTGGCGGTGACTCTTTCCCAGAGAAAAAACCGAACCCAGTCGCGCTAAACTGGTTGCTAGAAAAGCACAATGTGAAAGCAGAAGAGATGCTAATGGTTGGCGACTCAAGCAATGACATCAAAGCGGCAAAGAACGCGGGTTGTCACTCGTTTGGCCTGACTTACGGCTACAACCACGGTGAGCCTATTTCAGCATCAAACCCTGACTATGTGGCAGATAATGTCGCGCAATTGCTCGATGTCGTTCTAGTTTCTGCATAAAGCGGACAAAAGTTAGCTAACCCACTAGCAAAATACTTATCAATGAGTACACTGGATGAGCCGCGCAGAAAGAGCTGTGCGGCTTTTCTATATTTAAGTTAAGAAGCTAAGCCATCAATTGACTTAGCGAATAAGCAAAGGAATTAAAACCATGAGCAAGCCCATCGTATTGAGTGGTGTTCAACCATCTGGTGAACTAAGTATCGGTAACTACTTGGGTGCTCTACGTCAATGGCAACAGATGCAAGATGACTACGATTGCCAATACTGTGTGGTAGACCTTCACGCAATTACGGTTCGCCAAGATCCGAAAGCACTGCATGAAGCGACTCTAGACGCACTAGCTATCTGTCTTGCTGTCGGTGTTGATCCAAAGAAGAGCACGCTATTTGTTCAGTCTCACGTACCAGAGCATGCTCAACTTGGTTGGCTTCTTAACTGTTACACACAAATGGGTGAACTGAGCCGAATGACTCAGTTTAAAGACAAGTCTGCACGTCACTCAAACGACGTAAACGTAGGTCTGTTTGATTACCCAGTGTTGATGGCTGCAGACATCCTGCTTTACG
This sequence comes from Vibrio sp. 99K-1, assembly GCF_013114585.1. Taxonomy (NCBI): domain Bacteria; kingdom Pseudomonadati; phylum Pseudomonadota; class Gammaproteobacteria; order Vibrionales; family Vibrionaceae; genus Vibrio; species Vibrio sp. 99K-1. The sequence continues at coordinate 29,178 of NZ_VTXF01000014.1, read as the reverse complement.
GTGCTCACCAAGTGCCAGTAGGTAGCGACCAGAAGCAACACCTAGAGTTAGCGCGTGATATCGCAACTCGCTTCAACAACATCTACTCGCCAGAACAGCCAATCTTCGAAGTGCCAGAACCGTACATCCCAACAGTGAATGCACGTGTAATGAGCCTACAAGATGCGACCAAGAAGATGTCTAAGTCGGACGACAACCGTAAGAACGTGATTACTCTGCTAGAAGAGCCTAAGTCGATCATCAAGAAGATCAACAAAGCGCAAACCGATGCAGAAACACCACCACGTATTGCTCATGATTGGGAAAGCAAAGCGGGTATCTCTAACCTGATGGGCCTTTACTCAGCAGCAACAGGTAAAACATTCGAAGAGATTGAGGCGCAGTACCAAGGTGTTGAAATGTACGGCCCATTCAAGAAAGATGTGGGTGCTGCGATTGTTGAGATGCTTGAGCCGATTCAAGCGGAATACCACCGCATCCGTGCTGATCGTGCCTACATGGACGCAGTAATGAAAGCGGGCGCAGAAAAAGCCTCTGAGCGCGCAGCAGTAACGCTGAAGAAAGCATACGAAGCAGTTGGTTTTGTAACTCGTCCATAGGGTGACTCAAAACCTTCCGCTGTAAAATCTAAGCCCAAAGTGACTACGTTTACTTTGGGCTTTTTAGTGCCCGCTAGCTAAGGCTTCCCAATAATCGTGCTGTTTTAATTGATGATTTACGCACTTAATGACTAACACATCTGTAACATCTATGTTGTGCAGAATATCTTATTAAATGAGTTTTGGTTTTATAAATTTTTACTCGTTTCTATTTGTGTTGGAAATATATAGCGTGCCAAACAATTGATGATTCCAAAGTGATAAGTTCCTCATTTTCTTGCCAACTGACTTATTCCTTTCATAAATAAACCTGATAGTTACCACAAAATACATGACTGCCCATAGATGGCAGTAATTATAAATCGATGAACTCAGGTGAAACGGATGGCTCTTTTACACAAACCTTCATTGCTAGCAGTGGCAATTGGTAGCTTGTTAACCACAAGCGCACACGCTGATTTGTTTATTTCACAATATGTGGAAGGCGGCAGCTACAACAAAGCGGTTGAGATTGCCAACAACGGTGATAGCAGCATTAATTTAGATGGTTATTCACTGGCTAAATCAGCGAATGGCAACAGATCATGGGGCGCCACTTTACCTTTAGATGGCCACGTTTTAGCGCCTGGTGAGGTACTGGTTGTTGCGCATAGCGGTGCAAGCGATGAGATTAAAGCGGTCGCTGACATTCTTAATGCTTCATTGGCTAATCACAATGGTGATGACCCGTTGGCTATCCTGAATGCAGACTCAAGCGTGTTGGACATGGTTGGCGTTATGGGCGATGTCGACTGGGGTAAAGATGTTACCTTAGTTCGTGCTGAGCAAACCCCATCGGCGACGTTTGATGCTTCACAATGGGTATCGCTACCAAAAGACAACATTGAAGGTCTAGGTTCCTTAGACAATGTTGAGTTGCCAGAAGCCTTTGCTTGTACGCAAGATGGCTCAGACCCAGTATTCACCACCATTCAAGAAATCCAAGGTGAGGGCGCGACATCGCCGTTCATCGATGGCTACCCGTACATCACCGACGATGAGTATTTCGTAAAAGGGGTGGTAAGTGCGGTTACTACCGGCCTAACTAAAGGTTTCTATCTGCAAGCTCTTGAGGATGACTTCAACTCAAGCACTTCTGAAGGTCTATTTGTTCATACTAACCAATCTAGCTCAGAATTAGCTGCAGGCGATGTGGTGTGTGTGAAAGGTAAAGTACAAGAATACTACAGCCACACTCAGCTTAAAGTTGAAAATAATCAATGGTTAAAGCAAGGCGAGCAGGACGCACCTGACGCGACATACATTGAAGTATTAGACACTGACGAGAACTTCGCGGCGACACTTGAACGTTACGAAGGCATGTTGGTGAAAACAACTGAAGCGCTAGATATGCGTGTAACGCGTACCTTCGGTTATGACTACGCAGGTCGTCGTAACAACATGGTTTTGGCGCATGAGCGTATCAACATGCAACCAAACCAACTTTTCGCAGCGGGTTCTGATGAAGCGAAACAGCAAACGGAAGACAATGCTGACCGTCGTCTTTTCGTAGAGACTGACCAAAAAGCAGGTGATGGACAGGTTCCTTTCTATCCAGATTTTGGCCGTACTGACATCGACCAAGATGGCTCAACGGAAGACTACATCCGTATTGATGACACCATTGTTGGTCTAGAAGGCGTGTTGACTTACAGCTATGGCGAGTACCGTCTGATTACGACTAACCAGATCACGGCTGAAAACTTCATTCGCAACGACCCACGTACCGACAAACCAGACATGGATGAAGGCGACCTACGTATTGCGACCTTCAATGTATTGAACTACTTCAACTCACCATTTGGCGGTGATGCGAATCAACATGGTAATAACCGTGGTGCAAACACCATCACTGAGTTTGAGATGCAACAAGAGAAGATTGTAAACGCGATTCTTCGCTTGGATGCTGACATCATCGGCTTGATGGAAATTGAGAACAACGGATTTGGTGAAGGTTCGGCAATTCAACAGCTTGTGAATCAACTGAATGATCGCATTGAGCATAAGAAAGACCGTTACACCTTTGTGGCTGTCGACTCTAATGAAGATGGCGTTACCGACGAAATGGACTCGATCGGCACTGATGTGATTACTACGGGTGTTATCTACCGTAAGAAGGTGGTTAAGCTTAAAGACAGCCGTGTCATCGCGATGCCAAGCCAGCAAGCACCAGAGGTGTTAGACGACTCAGGTAAGGTGATTGAAGATGGTAAGAACTACCAACGTGACTCATTGGCACCAACCTTTAAGGTGAAGGGTACCAAAGAGAAACTGACTGTAGCGATTAACCACTTTAAATCGAAAGGTTCTAAGTGTTGGGAAGATGCTGCCCCTGTTGAGCAAGGCGGTCAAGGTGGTGTAGATGCCGATAAGCAAGGCTCATGTGAGAACTTCCGTGTTGCAGCGGCGGTTGCGTTGGGCGAAGCACTCGATGGCATTGAAGGTCACAAAGTGATTCTGGGTGATATGAATTCGTACGGCATGGAAGACCCAATGCTAGTGCTGACAGATTACTCTGAAGAGAAGTACGGCAAGCAGATCAAAGCGGCGCGTAACACTTACATTGATGGTGTTGAACAGTTTGGTGATAACGGTGCGGTGATTACTAAGAACTACGGCTACATTAATGCCGTAGCTCAGAAGCACCCAGACAGCTGGAGCTACTCATACAACGATGAAGTTGGCGCTTTAGACCACTTACTGGTGAGCGAGAGCTTAAAAGACATGGTGGTCGACGCGACCGACTGGCATATCAATGGTGGTGAATCGACGCTATTTGACTACAACGAAGAGTACAAAGGCGACCTGCCTAAGTACCAAGACCACTTCCGTTCATCGGATCATGATCCAGCGGTTCTTGAGCTAAAAGTCGGTGGTTCGTTTGGCTTTGGCGCGTTGATGTCACTGTTTGGCCTAGCGATGTGGCGCCGTCGTAAGTAGTGAGCGAATCAGCTTTACTGCTAACGGTGAAAGTGAGTACACATCACCGAATGCGGGTAATTGACAGTTATCTGTAAACAATTAAGGTCAACCTAGGTTGGCCTTAATTATTGGTGAAATGCAGTTTCCACTTGCCTTTCGCTATGGGTATTGCACAATACCGCCCCTATATCTCCCAATCATTTAGTATTTAGCAAACGATTTCACCCATGTTACTTATCATCGATAACTACGACTCTTTTACCTATAACTTGTATCAGTATTTCTGTGAGTTAGGGGTAACTGTAAAAGTTGTACGCAACGATGAAATTGATATTGCGGGCATTGAAGCGCTGAATCCTAGTCACCTTGTGATATCCCCGGGGCCTTGTACACCGGATGATGCGGGTATCTCTCTGCGAGCCATAGAACACTTTGTTGGTAAACTACCTATCTTAGGTGTGTGTCTTGGCCATCAAGCCATTGCTCAGGTGTTTGGCGGTGAAGTGGTGAGAGCCAGACAAGTGATGCACGGTAAAACCTCACCGATACGCCACAATGGTAAGAGTGTTTTCCAAGGGCTGAATAACCCACTAACCGTCACGCGTTACCACTCCCTTGTGGTGAAAAACGGCACACTACCAGATTGCTTTGAACTGACTTCTTGGACAGAGCTGGAAGATGGCAGTATGGATGAGATCATGGGCTATCAACACAAAACCTTGCCAATTGACGCGGTTCAGTTCCATCCTGAATCGATTAAAACAGAGCAAGGGCACCAACTTCTGGCTAACTTTTTAGCACGTTAAGTGTTTAAAGCGGGCGTTTTATTCTCTTAAATAGGTGAGCTTAACCTGCCAACTCCTTCGTTATACGTTTTAATTTGAGTTTTACCGAGCTCGATCCTTCTGACGCTGATCACTTTTTATAACATTTCTTCCTCATCAGGCTAAGTTTTTAGCCTATGCAAAGTTATTCGCCGTATTTCCTTTTGAACCCAATTTACCGCTGTGCCAGTAAGGCTTTGCCTTTGCAGGGTAGGCGTATGCGTAAAAAAAGCTTCATAAAACAGGTTGATTGATGCATAAATAGTCATAGATAGTGAGGTTTAGCTGGTTGTGAGGGATGGCTAAAGAATAATCTACTATTGAAAACGTTAATTAAATGTAAATATAATGCTGCAGCGGGATTGTAGCGAGACAAAATTTTTTCGTCTCACTTATGAATCATTACGCTTATTTGCGAAGCTTGCGGTATCGAGAAGGAATGTACGATGACAGTGGAAAATAATGTAGAACGTAGTCTGTTTAATGAGGTGATGGTGCCTTGTTATAACCCAATGGAAATGATCCCGGTAAAAGGGGAAGGCGCACGCGTATGGGACCAACAAGGCCGAGAGTATATCGACTTTGCTGGTGGTATTGCTGTGAGCTGTTTGGGTCACTGTCACCCAGCAATGGTGAATGCCGTTACTGAGCAAGCAAACAAGATTTGGCACCTAAGTAATGTAATGACTAACGAACCTGCACTGCGTCTAGCGAAGAAGCTAACTGACGTATGTTTTGCAGAAAAAGTATTCTTTGCGAACTCTGGTGCAGAAGCGAACGAAGCAGCACTTAAGCTAGCTCGTCGTTGGGCGGCGGATGTTCACGGTCCTGAGAAATCTGAAATCATTGCATTCAAACAAGGTTTCCACGGTCGTACATTCTTTACTGTAACCGTTGGTGGTCAAGAAGCTTACTCAGATGGCTTTGGTCCAAAACCTGGCGATGTAACTCACCTACCTTACAACGATATTGCGGCTCTAGAAGCGCATATCTCTGATCGCACTTGTGCCATCATGATGGAACCTCTGCAAGGCGAGGGCGGTATCATCTCTCCAACGGCTGAGTTCGTGAATACGGTTCGTGAACTGTGTGACAAGCACAATGCACTGTTGATTTTTGATGAAGTACAAACAGGTAATGGCCGTACTGGTAACTTCTATGCTTACCAAGGTCTGGGCGTGACGCCAGACATTCTAAGCACAGCGAAGTCTCTAGGTGGCGGTTTCCCTATCGGCGCAATGCTGACGACGTCTGAACTGGCTACACACCTTAAGGTTGGTACGCACGGTTCTACATACGGTGGTAACCCACTGGCGTGTGCGGTAGCTGAAGCCGTGGTTGACGTAGTTAGCCAACCTGAGACTCTAGAAGGCGTAAAAGAGCGTGAAGCGCTATTCCGTGATGGTCTAACTAAGATTAACGACAAATACCAAATTTTCAGTGAGATTCGTGGTAAAGGCCTATTGTTAGGTGCTGCACTGAATGACGAATGGCAAGGTCGTGCGCGTGACGTATTAGTAGCAGCAGGCGAGCAAGGCCTAATGGTACTGGTTGCGGGTGCAAACGTGGTTCGTTTTACTCCATCACTGGTTATCACTAAACAAGAAATTGAAGAAGGCTTATCAAAACTAGACAAAGCAATCGCTACGCTAGTTTAGCCTGAGCGGCGTCATAGGAATGATCGCCATTAGAGCGATCCCATGACGTACTGCTAAAGGCCCAAGCTTCTGGTTTTGGGCCTATTTTGCATCTGGAGGGAATATTGATGCTAGTTGTTCGCCCAATAAAACTGTCTGATTACGATGCGCTGCACACCTGTGCAGTTGAATCAGGTCATGGATTCACATCTCTTCCGGTTAACGAAGAATTGTTAACTAACCGAATTACCCATTCTGAATACAGCTTTGCGAAAGCAGACGTGACCGAACCCGGTGATGAAGGCTATCTAATGGTGGGTTTCGACGCTGAAACTGGCGAAGTTGCTGGTACAACGGGTATCGAAGCTTCCATTGGCTGGGATGTGCCTTTTTACTCGTACCACATCAGTAAAGTGGTTCACTCTTCACAGCGCCTTAAAGTGAATAACGTGGTTAAGCTGTTGACGTTTGGTAATAACTACACAGGCTGCAGCGAAATTTGTACGCTGTTCTTACGTCCTGATTACCGCAAAGGCTTAAACGGTCGACTGATGTCTAAGTGTCGTTTCCTACTGATGGCTGAGCACCCAGAGCGTTTCTCAAAAACGATCTTTGCTGAGATGCGTGGTGTATCAGATGCAGAAGGCAACTCGCCATTCTGGAAGTGGTTGCAAGAGCACTTCTTCTCAATTGATTTCACACTAGCCGATTACCTAACGGGTATTGGTAAGAAAGGCTTCATCGCGGACCTTATGCCGAAACTGCCAATCTATGTAAACCTATTGAGTGAAGAAGCTCAGGCGGTGATTGGTCAAGTGCACGATAACACCCGCCCAGCATTGAAACTGTTGGAACGTGAAGGTTTCACGAATCGTGGTTATGTCGACATCTTTGATGCGGGACCAACGGTCGAGTGTGATTTAAGAAACATCGAATCTGTACGTCACTCTATTCGAGCACAGGTTCAAATTGCAGAGCACTCTAGCTCTAAAGACTTCCTAATTGGTAATACCTCATTTGAGAACTTCCGCGCAGTGGCCGCGAAAGGTGCGTATGACCAAGCAAGCGACACAGTGATTTTATCATCTGAAGTAGCAAGCGCTCTTGAAGTAAAAGAAGGCGAATTCGTTCGCATGCTGGCTCAATAAGAGCGGCGATTATCTGTCGAAGATTTTAAGGATAGAAGTATGACTCAGTGGATAGCAGGACAATGGGTAGCAGGTCAAGGTGATGCCATGACATCAGTAAGCCCATACAACAATGAAGTAGTGTGGCAGGGTGATAGCGCAACACCGGCACAGGTTGAATCTGCAGTGGCAGCGGCTCGCGAAGCGTTCCTAGTTTGGAAAAAACTGAGCTTTGCTGAGCGTGAAGCGATCGTGTTGAAGTTCGCGGAAAAAGTAAAAGAGAACAGCGAAGAGATCGCGCAAATTATCGCAAAAGAGACGGGTAAACCTATTTGGGAAACTCGTACTGAAGCGGGCGCAATGGCGGGCAAGATCGCTATCTCTATTCGTGCTTATCACGAGCGTACCGGGGAAGCATCACGTGAAGCGGCTGGTAACCAAATTGTACTTCGTCACCGTCCATTGGGCGTGATGGCGGTATTTGGTCCTTACAACTTCCCTGGCCACCTACCAAATGGTCATATTGTTCCTGCATTGCTATCGGGAAATACAGTGGTATTCAAACCTTCAGAGCAGACGCCTTGGACAGGTGAGTTCGCAATGAAGCTATGGCAAGAAGCGGGTCTTCCTGCTGGCGTAATCAACCTAGTGCAAGGTGCTAAAGAGACAGGCATCGCACTAGCAGATGCTAAAGGTCTTGATGGCGTGCTATTCACGGGTAGTGCTAATACGGGTCATATCCTGCATCGTCAATTCGCGGGTCAACCGGGCAAGATGCTGGCACTAGAGATGGGTGGTAATAACCCTATGGTGATCAGTGACCAATACGGTGACGCAGACGCAACGGTATACACCATTATCCAATCAGCGTTCATCAGTGCTGGTCAACGTTGTACATGTGCTCGTCGCCTGTATGTTCCTGTTGGCGAGAAGGGTGATCTGCTACTCGACAAACTGGTCGCAGCGACGCAAAAGATTCGTGTTGATCAGCCATTCGCTGAACCTGCACCTTTCATGGGGCCTCAAATCTCTGAAGCTGCCGCTAAGTTTATTCTAGACGCACAAGCTAACCTGCAATCGTTAGGTGGTGTCAGCCTAGTAGAGGCAAAAGCAGGCGAAGCGGCGTTTGTTTCTCCAGGCATTATCGATGCAACCAATATTGCTGAACTGCCAGATGAAGAGTACTTCGGCCCATTGCTACAAGTGGTTCGTTATCAGTCGCTAGAGCAAGCGGTTGAATTAGCTAACGACACACGCTTTGGTTTGTCAGCAGGTTTAGTATCGACAGACGATTCTGAGTGGGAATACTTCGTTGACCATATCCGTGCGGGTATTGTTAACCGCAACCGCCAACTCACAGGCGCAAGTGGTGATGCACCATTTGGTGGTCCGGGTGCTTCTGGCAACCTACGCCCAAGTGCTTACTATGCGGCAGATTACTGTGCTTACCCAATGGCTTCAATGGAAGGTGGTGAAACTCAACTGCCAGCTACGTTTAGCCCAGGTATCGAGCTGTAGTTTAGATTGATATTGAGCTAAGGCTCATTCATTAGTTATGAAATAAGGAAGCAGCGTATCGCTTCCTTGTTTTAACCACGCTCAGCGTCAAGATTGGGCGGTAGATAATAATAGAACAAGTATGTCACAGGCTGATGGCTGCTGACTTTGTGTCTCAGTCTCTCCCTTTCTAATCCAAATTACTAGCTTGCTAGAACCTCTGACAAGGAGTCACCATGACGCCCGATCTACTCTTTAAATCTCTATGGGACGATTACATTCACAGGCTTTGTCCATCCGCAGAGAAAGTACATCATTTGCTAAAAGAAGATGAAGCGCTGATCAACGATCACATTGCATTGCGTACTTTTAATGTTGCTCCTCTTGGTATCGAAACATTAGCCAAACCTTTCCTTGAGTTAGGTTATAAGGCATGTGGCGATTACCTGTTTGAAAGCAAGAAGCTAGTGGCTAAACACTACGAACACCCAGATCCAAAACAACCGAAAGTGTTCATCAGTGAGTTGAAGGTAGAAGAGTGTTCTAGTGAATTACAGCAGATCGTTGCCAAATTGGTTGAGCAGGTTGATGCAAGTAAGTTAGAGGGGCATGAATTCCTATTTGGTGGCCGCCTTTGGGACTTGAGCTTCGCTGATTTCCAACTGTTAGCAAAAGAGAGCGAATACGCTTCTTGGTTAGCCGCTCACGGTTACGGTGCTAACCACTTCACGGTTAGTGTCAATCAACTGAACAAGTTCGATGAAGTACAAGCAGTAAATGACTACCTGAGTGATGCTGGCTTTACGATTAACGCATCTGGTGGTGAGGTAAAAGGCTCTCCAGAGGTGTTATTAGAGCAATCATCAACAATGGCAGACAAAGTGCCAGTGGCATTTGTTGAAGGCAATGAGATGATTCCTGGTGGCTTCTATGAGTTCGCTAAGCGCTATCCAATGGCCAATGGTGAGCTTTACACCGGTTTTGTTGCGGCATCGGCGGATAAGATCTTCGAAAGCACCAACGGTTAAAGAAAGATACAAGTACGGGCTTTGCCCTAGAGATGCGGGTACGCTTCGCTTCGAGAGTGTTTACAAGGCGAGAGCCTCATGTGTTCCATTCGTATCTCGTATCTCGTATCTCGTATCTCGTATCTCGTATCTCGTATCTTCTCTCGATAAAGAAAAAGCCACCAAATTCGCATTTGGTGGCTTTGATATTTTTGACTCAGTTAATCGAGATTAACGAGTGCCGTATACCACGATAGTTTTACCGTGTGCAGAAATTAGGTTCTGCTCTTCTAGCATCTTCAAGATACGACCTACTGTCTCACGAGAACAACCAACGATTTGGCCAATCTCTTGACGAGTGATCTTGATTTGCATGCCGTCAGGGTGAGTCATTGCATCTGGCTGTTTCGCTAGGTTTAGTAGCGTTTGAGCGATACGACCTGTTACGTCAAGGAACGCTAAGTCACCAACCTTTTGGCTAGTTACTTGTAGGCGGCTTGCCATTTGCGCTGAAAGACGCATTAGGATGTCTGGGTTCACTTGGATAAGTTGACGGAATTTCTTGAAAGAAATTTCAGCTACTTCACAAGGAGATTTAGCACGAACCCAAGCAGTACGCTCTTGGTCTTCTTCGAACAAGCCTAGCTCACCGATGAAGTCGCCTTGGTTTAGGTAAGAAAGAATCATTTCCTTACCTTCTTCGTCTTTGATAAGAACTGCCACAGAACCTTTAACGATGTAGTACAAGGTTTCTGCCTTTTCACCAGCATGAATCAAAGTACTTTTTGAAGGGTACTTATGAATATGACAGTGTGAAAGGAACCACTCTAATGTTGGATCGGTTTGAGGTTTACCTAGAACCATAATATCTCACTTCCTCTGCAGGGTATGCTTGCCGCTTTCCGTATTTTAGCTAAGCCTGAATTGACTTCTTAGGATAAGAGCACTCGATGAGCGCTGCAAGCTATCTTGTGTTTCGTTTAAGAATAGTATCCTTTTTCAGGTACTATTTCTTGATTTTAATCGTGACCAAGCTACGATTTTTTACGCAAAATTGTGCACATGATCACGGTATGAAAAGTAATCAACCAGAACGTCGTTTTGTTAACCTATTTTTCCGGTTTCGATGAGTTGTTGTAGGATTGGCCTTACAATGAGCTCCATAGCAAAACTCATCTTGCCTCCTGGCACAACTAGCGTGTTATGACGAGACATAAATGAGCCATCAATCATTGCCAAAAGGTAAGGGAAATCGACGTTTTTGATACCACGCAAACGTATAACTACGAAGCTTTCGTCTAAACTTGGAATCCCTTTGGCGTTGAGTGGGTTCGATGTATCTACGGTTGGAACACGCTGAAAGTTGATATGTGTACGTGAAAACTGCGGGGTAATGTAGTTAAGGTAATCATCCATTGAACGTACAATAGAGTCCATTACCGCTTCTCGAGAGTGGCCACGATCGCGAGTGTCACGAACGAATTTTTGAATCCACTCTAGGTTTACGATAGGGACCATGCCGATCAGCAGATCGACGTGTTGAGATACGTTGATGTCGCCATCAACCACTCCACCGTGCAGGCCTTCGTAAAACATCACGTCTGAATTTTCAGGGATATCTTGCCATGGCGTAAAGGTGCCCGGCATTTGATTATAAGGGACAGCTTCGTCAAACGTATGTAGGTAACTACGTACTTGGCCAGTACCTTCATTTCCGTATTTACGGAAAAACTCTTCTAAGGCTCCGAAGTCGTTGGCTTGTGGACCAAAGTAGCTGATGTGCTTACCTTGCTCGCGCGCCTTACGGATCTCGACGTCCATCTCTGGTCGAGTGAAGCGGTGGAAACTATCCCCTTCAACCCAAGCAGCCTTCACGTCCATCATATTGAACATTTTGCGGAAGGCTTCTGAGGTGGTGGTGGTGCCGGCTCCTGAGGAACCCGTCACCGCAATAATTGGATGTTTAGCGGACATGACAACCCTTGTCTTATGAGTAACTTACTTGTTAGCAATCGTTTTCCACTATAACACGGCTCTTTTCTCAACGCAGCTTAGAAGCGTTTTGTGAGCTGGATATCAACGGTCTCGTGCAGTTCGGAAAATACAATGTTGGCCTCACCTGAAGCTAATTGATGTTTCACTTGATCAATCTTGTTTTGTAGGGAGATCTCAACGTCGCCGTAGTCTGTTCCCTCACGCAAGACGAATTCTTTGATGAGGTTTTCGAGCGTATCAGGCTCAATGTCTTTCCATGGGATGATCATAAATACTTCTCTCTTTTATGTTCATTGATATGTTGATGAGTGTGTCTAGTGATGTTTTTAGTACAACCCCAATTAGGGGCTGCGCTATCTTATCAAGGTTTCGCTTTTATATTTAGCAGGCTTGGCCGTTATGCCGAATCTTGAATACTTTCATAGTAGGCAGGCAGCGCTTCTTCTAGCCAAAACCTTGGCTTGAGCGTACTTCCTGTAATGAACCCGACATGACCCCCTTTCTGGAACAAGCGATAATCGATGTTATCCGGTAGGACGAATTTTGGAATCACATCGTCAGTCATGAAAGGATCGTCCTTGGCATGAATGATCTGGGTCGGTAGTTTTATCTGATTGAGCTTAGGAAGAGCGGAACATTGTGCGTAGTAGTCTTGAGCGTTCTTGAATCCGTGCAGGGGTGCGGTGATACGTTCATCAAATTCGTACAGCTTATCAATCTTCTTGATCGTCTCTGCGGTGATATCGAGCTTCTCTTGCAGTAGGTTAATCTTTTTTAAGGCATTAGATTTGAGAGAGCTGAGCAGGTACTTCTTGTAGAGCTTAGAAAAGCCTTTCTCAATGCGACTCGCGCAACAAGCCAGATCAAATGGGGCTGACACTATGGTCGCTGCTGACAACAAGGGGTCGTCTGAGTACTCAGCAAGATAGTTTGCCAACATGTTCCCGCCTAAAGAGATGCCGACCGCCACCTTAGGGTTATTGGGAAACTGTGCGTGCAGGTGTCTTAGAAAAAAGCGGGCATCTTCGACTTCGCCAGAGTGATACGCACGGGCTAAACGGTTCGGTTTACCACTGCAGCCTCTAAAATGCATCATCACAGACAACCAACCATCTTTGGCAAATGCATTCATCAGTCCGTTGGCATAAGGGCTCTCAAAGCTGCCCTCCAGTCCATGGAACAGAATAAAGATAGGTTTGTTACTGCTGGGCTTATCGCCGTCTGGTGACTCACTCCAAGCAAGATCGAGAAAATCACCATCGCTTGTTTCTAAGGTTTGCCATTGAGGGTGAAACAACGCCTGCTTTCTGATAAATCTTGGCACTAAGGTTTGTAAGTGTGGATTAGATAAACCAGCAGCTGCGGTAAATATGGTCATAAAACAGTCCGTACTTTTTTATGGGCTTTAAAAAGTGTTGAGTATTGCGATGCGCCCACGTTTTTATTTGAGCTTGGTTGATTCTCGGCATAAGCGCAAGCGTTTCACTGCGACTCGATGCAAAAATAGGTGATGGGTAACTGATTGAATATTATAAAAGTTGAACGAGTTAACCCTTGTCCGTGATGAATATTACCTTTGATGTTCACATCACAAGTATCAGTGTCAGACAAGCTTGTGCCTGAACTGGATAAAAGAGAAAAGAAACGAGTTAAGGTTGAGGGGCGGGTTCAGAAAATGCGTCGTAGAGGTTTTCAGCCCCGAGTAGACGACAATATTGCAGAGCCAGTGGGGTCTGTTGATTGGTGAATAGCTGCAGCGAGTTGATACAGTCAACAAGGTCGGATTGCTGCTGCTTCTCAAGTTGCAGTTCAAACTGTAAGGCTTCACGGTAGAGAGAGTCGACAACATGCTCTTTAAGGTGTTTGCGCAGCTCTCGATAGCTATGCAGTAGAGTCTCAGAGCGGCTTAAGCACTGCTGCACTTTGTGCCACTCTTCTTCTGCAAAAGACAATTGCTGCTCATCAAGCCATTTGAGGAGCAGCAGTAGATTGACGTTGCCGTGGAATTGGTTTTGCAAAGCTAAGCACGCATCTTTAACACCACGCACACTGTAGTACTGAAGGCTAAATTGCCATAGTCTTTCCAGTGTGAGTGATATTGGGGCGTGCTTTAGGCTCATAAACTATCCATATCCTGTTCCATCTGCTCAAGCTCTTCTTGAGTGGACATCCAATCCATTTCAACTTCTTCCAGTTGTGACTTACTGCTCGCTTGTAGAGCGAGTACTTCATTCAGTTTAGCCTTATTTTCAGCTTCATACAGTGAAGTGTCGGATAATTGTTGTTCAGCTTCTTCAAGAGCAAGCGTCAGTTTATCCATCTGCTTTTCAAATTGAGTCAGCTTTTTACGGATTGGCGCGGTTAACTTACGGAACTCCGCTTCTTTACGTTTTTGCTCTTTTTTCGCAGCAGCACTGTTGGCGCCATCTTTCGTTGGAGCCTGTGCTTGTGCTTCTTTGCGTTCCACTTTTTGCTGTTCGGTGAGCCACTTGTAGTAATCGTTCAGGTCACCGTCAAACGGTGCAACTTGGCGGTCGTGTACAAGGTACAGGTCATCGGTAGTTGCACGAAGTAGGTAACGGTCGTGCGATACGATAACCATTGCGCCTTCAAATGTCTGAAGAGCAAACGTCAGCGCTTGACGCATGTCGAGATCCAAGTGGTTGGTTGGTTCATCGAGTAGTAACAGGTTCGGTTTTTGCCAGACCAGCAGTGCCAACACTAAACGTGCTTTCTCACCACCTGAGAAAGGCGCTACTTTATCCAGTGCTTTCTCGCCTTGGAAGCCGAAGCTACCAAGGTAATCACGAAGCTGTTGTTCGGTGTGCTTAGGCGCAATCTGCATCATGTGTTGCAGTGGTGTCTCTTCTGGGTGCAGCGTTTCTAGTTGATGCTGTGCGAAGTAACCAATCTTAACGCCTTGTGAGTAGCTCAGCTCGCCACCTTGCTGTTTCAGTTCGCCAGAAAGCAGCTTAATAAGCGTCGATTTACCTGCGCCGTTTCGACCCAGTAGACCGATACGGCTGCCTGGAACCAGGTTAAGGCGAATCTTCTCTAGAATTAGGTTGTCGTCGTAGCCCGCAGATACTTCATCCATCATCATGATTGGGTTTGGTAGTGCGTCAGGTTCTCTGAACTCAAAGCTGAATGGGTTATCAAACTGAGCGGGCAGTACTTGTTCCATTTTTTCGAGTGCTTTAATGCGGCTTTGCGCTTGGCGAGCCTTTGAAGCTTTATAACGGAAACGGTCGATGTAGCTCTGCATGTGAGCCATCTGCTTTTGCTGCTTCTGGTACATCGCCTGTTGCAGAATCAGCTTTTGCGCTCGTTGATTCTCAAACGATGAGTAGTTGCCTGTGTACTCATTTAACTTTTGGTTTTCAACATGCACGATACGATTGACGATAGGATCTAAGAAGTCTCTATCGTGCGAGATAAGTACTAGCGTACCAGGGTAGGTTTGTAACCAGCGCTCTAGCCACATTACTGCATCCAAGTCCAAGTGGTTGGTTGGCTCATCGAGCAGCAGTAAGTCACTGCGGCATAGTAGGGCTTGAGCTAGGTTCAAACGCATACGCCAACCACCTGAGAATTGAGTCAGGTTCCATGTCATTTGTTCTTGGCTAAAGCCTAGGCCGTCTAGCAATTCGGCTGCGCGAGCTTTGATGCTGTAACCACCAATGGTCTCTATCTTGCCGTGAATCTCTGCGACGAGTGTGCCGTTGTCGGCTACTTCCGCTTTTTGTAGCTGATCTTCAAGGCCACGATATTCACGGTCACCATCAATCACGTATTCAATTGCTGTTCTTTCTAATGCTGGAGTTTCTTGAGCAACCCACGCCATTTCCCAATGAGCAGGTTTGCTGAATGAGCCAGCATCAATCGATAGCTCGTCTTTAATTAAAGCGAACAGCGTCGATTTACCACAACCGTTTTTGCCTACCAAGCCAATCTTGTCGCCAGGGTGAAGAGTCGCAGATGCTTGGTCGAGGAGGGGCTTACCGCCGCGTAGCAATTGAATATCAGAGAAAGTAATCATAGAAATAGCATAGAAATTAGAGATGAACAGACGCCTGCATAGTAGGCTGAAACCAGATAAAAGTCGATCACAATGCAATTTGCGTTATGATGCCAATAACATATTAATAACTTTTGCTTAAATTCTTGTGGCCTTGCCACCGTTTAGCCTTAAAAGGAATGCTTCAAAGGAATGAGTAATACTCCCTCGACAGACAAAACCGTGCCTAAGGTGTTAATCATCTACGCACACCCAGAGCCACAAACCTCTATTGCTAATCAGATGATGGTCAAGAAGGTAGAGTCGCTCGGGCATGTCAAAATTCACGATCTTTATGCCATCTATCCTGATTTCTTTATCGATGTGCCTTATGAGCATGAATTACTCCTTGAGTACGATGTGATTGTGTTCCAACACCCTCTGTTTATGTATTCCTGCCCTTCATTGCTAAAAGAGTGGTTTGACCGCGTATTGGGCAAAGGCTTTGCGTTTGGTGAGCAAAGTGCACTGAAAGGTAAACATTGGCGAAGTGTTATCACTACGGGTGGTAAAGAAGAGGCGTTTGGAGCAGCAGGCTATAATAAATATCCATTACAAGAGATTTTACAACCTTTCGAACTCACAGCTGCTTTGTGTCAGATGAATTGGATACCACCATTGGTTTTACACTGGGCACGAAATGTCACAGATATGACACGGTATCAACATGCAGAAGCGTATCGAAACTGGTTGCGAGACCCGCTACAAGATATAGGAGCGAACGATGGCTCTGACTAATGAATTTTTGCAAAGTAGCGTTATATTTTTAGCTGCCGCGGTGGTTGCTGTTCCTATCGCACAACGCGCAGGTTTAGGCTCAGTTTTGGGCTACTTGCTGGCGGGTGTGGCAATTGGCCCATGGGGGCTTGGTTTAATTAGTGACGTAGAAGCGATTCTACACTTTTCCGAATTCGGGGTGGTGCTGCTGCTCTTCCTGATTGGTTTAGAGCTTAACCCTAAAAAATTGTGGCAGATGCGAGCACCTATTCTCGGGCTCGGTGGCGCGCAAGTGCTGATTACCACTCTGATCATCACCGCTATCGCTTGTATGTTTGGCTTAACCTGGCAAACGAGCTTAGTAATAGGTATGGGTTTAGCCTTATCTTCGACCGCGATCGCTTTAAGGGTTATTGAAGAACGAGAGCTTGGTGGCAAAGAAGCAGGCCAGTCAGGTTTCGCAGTACTACTTTTCCAAGATATTGCCGTGATCCCTATGTTGGCTATGCTGCCTCTGCTTGCAGGTAACACCGGCGGCAGCTGGGCAGACATGTTGTGGATGTTAGGTGGTGTGGTTGGTTTGCTGGTGGGCGGTCACTTCTTGTTGAGGCCTCTTTTCCGCTATGTGGTAATGAGTGGTGTACGTGAGTTGTTCACCGTTGCTGCTCTGCTATTGGTGATTGGTATTGCCGTTATCATGCAACAAATTGGCTTGTCGATGGCATTGGGTACTTTCTTAGCGGGCGTACTTCTGGCTGAGAGTGAATACCGACATGAGCTGGAAATCGCGATTGACCCATTCAAAGGATTACTACTTGGTCTGTTCTTCATCTCAGTGGGTATGGCCGTTAACTTGGGATTGTTGGCCGAAAGCCCATTTGCAATATTGATCGCTGTTCTAGCGCTAGTCGTACTAAAGGGTTTGGTTCTGTACGCCCTTGCGCGAGTGTTTGGTACTCAAGCCAAAGCGCGTAGTCGCATGGCAATGATTCTTAGCCAAGGTGGTGAATTTGCTTTCGTTATCTTCACGGCGGCAAGTGCACAAGGTATCTTGAGTGGTGAGCAAGTATCGTTCTTGCTAGTAGTTGTGAGTTTATCAATGGTGACCACACCATTAATGCTTAAGCTACAAGATAAGTTCTTTGCTCGCCAATTGAATCAAATCAGTGAGAATGCGATGTCTTCGGATGTGGTTGACCGTAGCCCTCGAGTGATCATCGCCGGCTTTGGTCGTTTTGGTCAGATCATTGGTCGTCTGATGTACGCCAATAAGATCCGCATTACGATTTTGGAAAGTGATGCTAGCCAAATCCATATCTTAAGAAAGTTTGGCTACAAGGTGTTTTACGGTGACTCTACACACTTAGAGTTGTTACGCGCAGCGGGAGCGGATAAAGCCGAAGCGATTGTGCTGTGTACTGACTCCCCTGATGAAATCATGAAAACCGTCGATTTGTGTAAGCAACATTTCCCTCGCTTGAAAATTTTAGCGCGTGCTCGAAGTCGTGTTGAGGCGTATCAATTGCTTAATCACGGGGTAAACAACTACTCGCGTGAAACCTTCCTTGGGGCATTGGACCTTGGTCGTCAAACTCTGACTGAACTCGGCATGCACCCATATAAAGCGAAGCGAGCAGAAGCACATTTTAGGAAGTTGGATAATGGTATGCTGAAAGAATTACTGCCTCAGCATAATGAAGACGCAGAATTAGCCCAAAGAGCGAAAGAGGCTCGTAAAGAGCTTGAAGAGATCTTTGGACACGAGATGGAGAATGACCACCAATCTCGAAACTATTGGCAATAGCCTCAGCTTAGAGTGAATGGTTCGAGCTTGTAATGAATGCTTTAAACCAAAAGCCATTGCCCAGAGATACCTAATAATAAACGTGGTCCTATTCGCTTTCACATCAAGCATAGAGAACTGCGAATCCAGAGTAGTAAAGGATATTAACGTGAAACAGAAAAAACGCTTTATCGCAGGGGCGAGCTGCCCAAGCTGCAATACTCAAGACACGCTTCGTTGGTGGATTGAGAATAATATCGAGCTGGTGGAATGTGTCGATTGTGACTTCTCAGAGCAACGTAAACCGAAAACTGTAGAGAAATCTGAACACGCGAATCAAGAAATGATCGGTATTTTTAAGCCTGAATGATTGAGTTTCGATAATTGATCCCCATAATATCCGGGTACAGAATTTTTCCTAAGCTCAACTGTTGGAGCTTAGTCCAAACCTCCTTGGAGCTCTCATGAAAATTGAAAAGAACGTAGTAGTTAGTGTTGCATATCAAGTGAAACTTGAAGATGGCGTAGTAGTTGACCAATCAACTGCAGAAGCTCCACTAGATTACCTTCACGGTCATAACAACCTAATTACAGGTCTTGAAAAAGAGCTTGAAGGCAAAGTAGCTGGCGACAAGTTCTCTGCAACTGTTACTCCAGAAGACGCTTACGGCGAGCACAACGATGCTCTAGTACAACGTGTTCCTGCTGACGTATTCCAAGGTGTTGAACAAATCGAAGTTGGCATGCGCTTCCTAGCGGATACTGACCAAGGTCCAATCCCAGTAGAAGTAACTGAAGTAGACGGCGACGAAGTTGTTGTTGATGGCAACCACATGCTAGCTGGCCAAACTCTAACGTTTGACGTTGAAGTAGTTGCGGTTCGTGAAGCGACTGAAGAAGAAGTTCAACACGGCCACGTACACCAAGCTGGTGGCTGTGGCAGCCACGGTCACGACCATGACCACGAAGGCGGTTGCTGTGGTGGCGAAGGCCACGACCACGGTGAAGAGAAAAAAGACGGCTGCTGCGGCGGCGGTAGCTGTGGTTCTCACTAATACCGACCTAACGGATTAGTTCAAGAATATGAAAGCCTCCCTTGTGGAGGCTTTTTTCGTATTGGGGTTGTGCTTTCTGGCGTGAGCATGACCGCTAGCGAAAGATTTGTTGTTGCTATCAGACATCGAGCTTTGGATATGATATTGATAGCGACAGATAACAAGAATACGTCAGTGGAGAGTTTAGATGTCGCAACCTTTTTCAATTGCCATTCATGGTGGTGCTGGCACCATCTTGCGAGAGCAAATGAGTGATGAGCTAAAAGCGAGCATTACCGAGGCTTTGGAAAAGTCGGTTTTGGCTGGCTATCAAGTACTGCAGTCGGGTGGTGATGCTTTGGATGCGGTAGTGGCATCGGTTAAGGTGATGGAAGACAGCCCACACTTCAATGCGGGCAAGGGATCCGTTCTTACGCATGATGAGTTTGTTGAGATGGATGCGTCTGTAATGCACGGTCGTGAAATGGATGCGGGTGCTATTGCTGGTGTTCGCCACATTAAAAACCCGATCGAATTAGCCCGCGATGTGATGCTGAAAAGCGACCATGTATTGTTGATTGGAGAAGGGGCCGAAAAGTTTGCCTTTGAACACGACTATACCTTTACCGAGCAAGACTACTTCTTCACTGAGCGCCGTTACGATCAGCTTCAATCGATGAAAGAGAAGGGCATATTTGCTTTGTCTGAAGCGAAATATGATGAGCAGCAAGCTGAGAAGTACCCTGATGACAAAAAATACGGCACGGTTGGCGCGGTGGCATTAGACCAAGCCGGTAACTTGGCGGCAGCGACCAGTACTGGCGGTGTGACAAACAAGAAGTACGGCCGTGTCGGCGATTCGCCAATCATTGGCGCGGGCACTATTGCTGAGAATGGCAATGTTGCGGTTTCTACTACTGGCATGGGGGAGTTCTTCTTAAGAAAAATGGTTGCCAGTGATGTGGCTGCGCGCATGCGTTATCTCAAAGAAGATGTTCATACCGCATGTGAACACATTATCCAAGGTGAGCTGAAAACCATGGGTGGCGAAGGTGGTTTGATTGCGATTGATGACCAAGGTGATATTCATTTCGGCATGAACAGTTCCGGCATGTACCGCGCTAGCGTTGATACAGAAGGGCGAGTGGAAGTTAAGATCTATGCCGATGACTAACCAAGCTCCGGTGTAACTCAAACTCCCAATCAGATAAACAAAAGGCGACAGATAATCTCTGTCGCCTTTTGTTTTTCAACCAGACCAACAAGCCGCAGCTCATTGGCAACGCACATTAGTAATGTGGTGGTGGCGTTTCTTCAGATGCGTCAGCTAAGTTCGAACCATCAATGTTCTTCACTTTACCCACTACATACTTCATTTGGTCTTGCATCTTAGTGATCAACATCTGTTGTTGGCTAAGCGCTTCATTAAGTTCTTCAATGGTTTGCTCTTGGAAAGCTAGCTGACATTCTAAGTCATTCACGCGGCTTTCTAACTGTTCAACTCGCTTTTCTGTCATCGTTCTTAATCCACATTCCAAGCTTGGGCGATGCCCGCAGAGGTGCCCGATATTACACGGTTCTTATCATCAAAGGCTGCATCATACACTACCGCACGAGGAGGGCGAGTATCTTTTAATGGCTCTGCATCGTGTCGTGAAAGTCGTTTGCCGTCCTCAGTATTCCAAACGCTGACTTGGCTTGACGGGGTACCTGTCACCAACATGCTGCCATCATCGGAAAAACGGGCACTGGAGAATATCAGCTGTCGAGACCAACTCTGTAGCTGGGCTTGAGGTTCGCCCGTTTCAAGATCCCAAATCATCGCTTGATTACCACCATCAGAGGTAAAAGCTAAATTGCCATCGCGCTGTAGGGCAACACGTACTACTCTTTGTTCATGCTCGAAGGTTCGCAGCACTAAGCCTGATTCGGTATCCCATAGGTAGGCCTTATAGTCGTTACCGCCAGAAAGAGCATAGCGGCCATTAGATGAAAGGGCGACGGAATTAACTTTTTCTCGGTGAGCGAGGAACTCCAGACGGCGTCCGGTGACTAAGTCCACATAGATGGCTTTACCATTAGACAAACCGAGCAGTACTTTTTCACCATTGCTAGAGATATCAACATCGCGAATTAAGCCGTCTGAGATAGACCATAGCCCTTCAGCTTGGGTCCAGGATAGGTCCCAAACGGCGAAGTTCATCTGGCTGGCAGTAATGGCAAAGCGGCCATTGTCAGAGATTCGAATGCGCGATACTTGGTTTGCGGACTGATCTTGAGGGCCGAGTTGGGCTAACTCTTTGTTTTCGGCAAGGTCCCAAAGTAGCAATTGTTTTTGCTGAGAGTAGAGCAGGGCGAAGCGTCCATCTCTGCTTAAGGCAAAGCTGGTGGCGCCGCTGGGCTCAATTTCCCAACGCTGCTCATCGTCTTGAAAGAAAAAGCATCCATTTAACAAGGTGATGACAATTGCACATAGCAAGGAATGGAAAAATATTTGCATCACTTCTAATAATCCGGTTTGTGTCGAAAGACATATGACTAGTATATTGTTATAACTAACGTATTCACACCAATCTAATCATTAGATTTGTGCACAATAACCAATGGCTTGGCCATTAATTGGAGAATTCAATGAAATCAGTTTTAAAAGTATCACTGCTTGCCGCAACGGTTATGCTAGCAGTTGGTTGTCAGAAAGAAGAACCAAAGGCAGAAGCACCTCAAGTAGAAGAAGTTAAAGTAGAAGCAGTAAACTTTAAAACCGAAGATGACAAAGCGGCATACGCAATCGGCGTATCTTTCGCAAACTACCTGAGCACAAGCATTGATAAGCCAAGCGAGCTAGGCATTAATCTAGACAAAGACATGGTTCTTCAAGGTATTGAAGACGTATTCGCAGAGAAAACTGCACTTAACGAAGAAGAAACTCGTGCAGCGCTTGAAGCTCTAGACAAGCGTGTTGCTGAAACTATGCAAGCACAAGCGGCAGAGAAATCAGCTGAAACTAAGAAAGCAGGTGACGACTTCCGTGCTGAGTTCGCAAAAACTGAAGGCGTTAAGCAAACTGAATCTGGCCTACTTTACCAAGTAATGACACAAGGTGAAGGCGCTTCTCCAAAAGACACAGATACCGTTCAAGTACACTACAAAGGTACATTAACTGACGGTACTCAGTTCGACAGCTCTTACGACCGTGGCGAACCAGCAACATTCCCACTAAACCGCGTAATCCCAGGTTGGACTGAAGGCGTACAACTAATGCAAGTTGGTTCTAAGTACAAATTTGTAATCCCGCCAGAGCTAGCATACGGTGAGCAAGATACACCGACTATCCCTGCTAACTCAACGCTAGTATTCGAAGTTGAACTACTAAGCATTGATAACGCTGAAGCACCTGCTGCTCAGTAATAATTGCAAGAAATCCTGCTGTAAAAAGCGTTGATTGACTAAAAAGCCTAACTTTTCGTTAGGCTTTTTTTATGATTCGAATATGAGTATTTGATTTTTAAACTTGTTCTAAATCACTAGTTGCAATGTTAGCTAGGTGTGCAATTAAAATTTTCTGATAAACTTACATAAATTTGTTGATTTTTCACACGAAGGTAAGGAATAAGTGACTACTACAGAAACAGTCAATGCAGATGTGTTACTTGAAATGGAATCAGTCAATGTCATGCCATTCAGTGAACACGATAAAATCATTCTAAGATCTTATGAAGCGGTGGTAGACGGCATTGCGAGTCTAATTGGCCCATTTTGTGAGATCGTTCTGCACTCTTTAGAAGACCTCAACACCTCTGCAATTAAAATTGCTAACGGTGAGAATACCGGGCGTCAGGTTGGCTCGCCAATTACTGACCTTGCATTGAAGATGCTAAAAGATATCGAAGGTTCTAAACGTAACTTCTCACGCTCATACTTCACCCGTGCTAAAGGTGGCGTGTTGATGAAGTCGATCACTGTGGCTATCCGCAATGGTGAAGACCGAGTGATTGGCCTACTGTGTATTAACGTGAACTTAGATGCGCCTTTCTCACAAGTGCTGCAATCTTTCATGCCGACACAAGACGCAGACGAAGCTGCATCATCGGTTAACTTTGCAAGCGACGTTGAAGAACTTGTCGACCAAACGGTTGAGCGCACCATTGAAGAGATCAATGCCGACAAGTCAGTATCGAACAATACCAAGAACCGTCAGATTGTGATGGAGCTGTATGACAAAGGTATTTTCGATATCAAAGATGCGATTAACCGTGTTGCTGAGCGATTGAATATTTCTAAGCACACCGTGTACCTATATATCCGTCAGCGTAAAACAGAGGATGAAGAGGGTTGTTAAGCTATACACTCCTAGTTAATGGACCTCTCTATGGTTCACAGTCAGCAAGAAGTGCTTACCTGTTTGCCGTGGCTCTGCTTCAACAGGGCCACAAACTCCACAGTGTGTTCTTTTATCAAGACGGCGTAAGTAACGGCTCTGACCTTACTGTGCCGGCTAATGATGAGTTTGATTTGGCTGCGGCTTGGCAGAAATTGGCAAACGAACACAATGTGAGTCTTGAGACCTGTGTTGCGGCGGCACTAAGACGTGGCATCATCAGTTCTGAAGAAGCAGAGCAGCATCAGCTTAGTGGCTCTAACTTAGCTTCTGGATTCACACAGGCTGG
Source organism: Vibrio sp. 99K-1 (assembly GCF_013114585.1). NCBI lineage: Bacteria > Pseudomonadati > Pseudomonadota > Gammaproteobacteria > Vibrionales > Vibrionaceae > Vibrio > Vibrio sp. 99K-1. The sequence goes on along the minus strand of NZ_VTXF01000014.1, from coordinate 5,273 downwards.
TTTAGGTAGCTTATCCGAAGCGCTACTCACGCAAGACAGAGTGGTACAGTTTTGAGAAAATTAGCTTTTGTATTTAATAGCTTTCCCCATACTACCGCTGCGGGTAGGGAAGGTTTAGACGCATTATTAGCTGCGTCGGCTTATAGTGAAGACATCGTGGTATTTTTTGTCGGCGATGGTGTGACTCAGCTTCTTACAGCACAACAGCCTGAACAGACACTTTCACGTGACTACATTTCGGCGTTTAAACTGATGGATCTGTACGACATCGAACAGGTATACGTATGTCAGCGAAGCCTGAATCAGTTTGGCCTTTCAGCTGATGACTTGTTGATTGATGTAACCGTCACAGAAGTCGATGAGTTAGCGCAGACGTTAGCTCAGTGCCAACAGATACTGACTTTCTAGGGAACGCTATGCTTCATATTGTTAAAACAGCCGATAAACTCAAGCTTGCACTCGTCTATTCGCAACCACAGGATCAGTTCTTGTTAGTTGAAGATGCGGTGTATGTTTGCCTTCCAAATCATGAGTTATTCACTCAAATCAGTGCAGTCGAGTATGTGTCGGTATTAAAACCCGATCTAGAGAGTCGTGGCCTACAAAAACTGGCCTCTGAAGCCATCACACAAGTAGGCTTTGATGGCTTTGTTGAATTGACAGTTTTAAACGACAAATCAGTCACTTGGTAGCTATGTTATATCAGCTTGGTCAAAACTAGACCATCCTGAGCTCTAGACGGCTAAAAAAGATCTGTATATTTCTTGACACACATCCCACTGCTGAATAGAATTTTGCGTCCCTAATTGCGACATGTAGTTAGGGATAGATTTTTCACAAAGCTTACTTTCAAGTAAATTTCAGGAGCTAGTTAATGGCAACTATTAACCAGTTGGTTCGCAAACCTCGTGTAAAGCAAGTTGTTAAAAGCAACGTGCCTGCACTAGAAGCGTGCCCACAAAAACGTGGTGTATGTACTCGTGTTTACACTACTACACCTAAAAAACCTAACTCGGCACTACGTAAAGTATGTCGTGTACGTCTAACTAACGGTTTCGAAGTAACTTCGTACATCGGCGGTGAAGGCCACAACCTACAAGAGCACAGTGTTGTACTAATCCGTGGCGGTCGTGTAAAAGACCTTCCGGGTGTTCGTTACCACACTGTTCGCGGCGCACTTGACTGTGCTGGCGTTAACGACCGTAAACAAGGTCGTTCTAAGTACGGTGTGAAACGTCCTAAGTCTTAATTGATTCTCTTTTTTAAAAAGAAATCGTTAAGTAAGGCCAAACACTATTTTATTTATTATTCTGAAAAGTTTTGGAAAAAACCTGAAGAAGACAACGGAGAATATCCATGCCACGTCGTCGCGTAATAGGTCAGCGTAAGATCCTTCCAGATCCAAAGTTCAAATCTGAACTGCTGGCAAAATTCGTTAACATCCTAATGGTTGACGGAAAGAAATCTACTGCAGAGAAAATTGTTTACACTGCACTAGATGCAATGGCTGAGAAGTCTGGTAAAGACCACTTAGCTGTATTTGAAGAAGCTCTTGAAAATGTTCGCCCAGCGGTAGAAGTTAAATCTCGCCGTGTAGGTGGTTCAACTTACCAAGTACCTGTAGAAGTTCGTCCGGTTCGCCGTAACGCTCTTGCTATGCGTTGGGTAGTTGAAGCTGCGCGTAAGCGTGGTGAAAAATCTATGGCTCAACGCCTAGCTGCTGAAATGCTAGACGCGTCTGAGAACAAAGGTACTGCGGTTAAGAAACGTGAAGACGTTCACCGCATGGCTGACGCAAACAAAGCGTTCGCACATTACCGTTGGTAATACCTTTTTAGTGCTGCAAGGTTCCTTGCAGCACTTCTTTAGTTCCTATGCTTATGCTAGGAACTATTGCTATTTCTAGGGCAGGCAAATTTCAACCCTAGGTATAGCAATAGTCCCTAAGTCTCTAATAAGAGGATTCAACCGTGGCTCGTAAAACTCCTATTGAGCAGTACCGTAACATCGGTATCGTTGCTCACGTAGATGCAGGTAAAACAACCACAAGTGAACGTATTCTGTTCTATACCGGTCTTTCTCACAAAATCGGCGAAGTTCACGATGGTGCAGCAACCATGGACTGGATGGAGCAAGAGCAAGAGCGCGGTATTACGATCACTTCAGCAGCAACCACTACGTTCTGGCGTGGTATGGAAGCGCAATTCCCAGATCACCGTATCAATATCATCGACACTCCTGGACACGTTGACTTCACTATCGAAGTAGAACGTTCTCTACGTGTACTTGATGGTGCCGTTGTTGTGTTCTGTGGTTCATCTGGTGTTGAGCCTCAATCAGAGACAGTTTGGCGTCAAGCTGATAAGTACCAAGTTCCTCGTATGGTTTTCGTTAACAAAATGGACCGTACTGGCGCAGACTTCTTGCGCGTTATCGAGCAGATCAAAGACCGCCTAGGCGCGACTCCTGTTCCGATTCAACTGAACATTGGCGCAGAAGAAAACTTCCAAGGCGTTGTCGATCTAATCAAGATGAAGGCAATCAACTGGAACGAAGCTGACCAGGGCATGACTTTTACGTACGAAGACATTCCAGCAGACATGCAAGAAATGGCTGAAGAATATCGTACAGAACTTGTTGAAGCAGCGGCAGAAGCCTCTGAAGAGCTAATGGATAAGTACCTTGAAGAAGGTGAACTGACAGAAGCTGAAATCAAACAAGGTCTTCGTACTCGTACTCTTAATAATGAAATCGTACTAGCAACTTGTGGTAGTGCATTCAAAAACAAAGGTGTACAAGCTGTTCTAGATGCAGTGGTTGATTTCCTTCCTTCTCCAGTTGATGTACCTGCAATTAAGGGCATCGATGAAGACGAGAATGAAGCAGAGCGTCACGCGGACGACAAAGAACCGTTCTCAGCGCTAGCATTTAAGATCGCAACAGACCCATTCGTTGGTACTCTAACTTTCATCCGTGTTTACTCTGGTGTTGTTGAAAGCGGTAAAACAGCTTACAACTCTGTGAAGAAACAACGTGAACGTTTAGGTCGCATTGTACAAATGCACTCAAACAAGCGTGAAGAAGTAAAAGAAGTACGAGCAGGTGACATCGCGGCTATTATCGGCCTAAAAGATGTGACCACTGGTGAAACTCTGTGTGACCAGAACCATAAGATTGTTCTAGAGCGCATGGAATTCCCAGACCCAGTTATTCAGATCGTTGTAGAGCCAAGCTCACAAGCCGATCAAGATAAAATGACTATTGCGCTAAGTAAATTAGCAGCAGAAGACCCATCGTTCCGCGTCGATATGGACGACGAAACAGGCCAGACACTGATTTCTGGTATGGGTGAACTACACTTAGATATCATCGTTGACCGTATGAAGCGCGAATTTAGCGTGAACTGCAACGTTGGTAACCCGCAAGTGGCTTACCGTGAAACAATTCGTGGTACAGCGAAAGCGGAAGGTAAATTTATCCGTGAACACGGTGGTAAAGGTCAGTACGGTCATGTATGGCTGAAACTGGAACCATCAGAAGTGGGCGAAGGCTTTGTCTTCGTGGATGAAATTGCCAATGGTACAGTACCAAAAGAGTTTATCGCTTCAGTAGCTAAAGGCGTTGAAGAACAGATGAACAATGGTGTGCTTGCTGGCTATCCAGTTCTGGATATCAAAGCTACACTATATGATGGTTCTTACCATGAAACAGATTCAAGTGAGATGGCGTTTACAATCGCTGCCTCTATGGCTTTCAGATCAGGTGCACTTGAAGCGCAACCAGTTCTGCTTGAGCCTATGATGAAAGTTGAAGTGACTACTCCAGAAGACTGGATGGGTGACGTTGTTGGCGATATTAACCGTCGTCGCGGCATCATCGAAGGTATGGACGAGGGGACAGCTGGCCTGAAGATAATTCGTGCACAAGTTCCGTTGTCTGTCATGTTCGGTTACTCAACTGATTTACGTTCTGCGACACAAGGTCGTGCTTCTTACTCTATGGAGTTTAGTGAGTACGCTGAAGTGCCTAACAATGTTGCAAAAGCAATCATTGCAGAGCGTGGTTAAACAAAAGGAAGGCATTTTTTTCATTTTTTTGTCTAAAGAAAAATTTGAACGTACGAAACCGCACGTAAACGTTGGTACTATCGGCCACGTTGACCACGGTAAAACAACTCTAACTGCTGCTATCTGTACTACACTTGCAAAAGTGTACGGTGGTGTTGCTAAAGATTTCGCATCTATCGATAACGCTCCAGAAGAGCGTGAGCGCGGTATCACAATCGCTACTTCTCACGTTGAGTACGACACTCCATCACGTCACTACGCACACGTAGACTGCCCAGGACACGCGGATTATGTTAAAAACATGATCACTGGTGCTGCGCAAATGGACGGTGGTATCCTAGTTGTTGCTGCGACTGACGGCCCAATGCCTCAAACTCGTGAGCACATCCTACTTGGTCGTCAAGTTGGTATCCCTTACATCATCGTATTCATGAACAAATGTGACATGGTTGATGACGAAGAGCTACTTGAGCTAGTAGAAATGGAAGTTCGTGAACTTCTTTCTGAGTACGACTTCCCAGGTGATGACCTACCAGTTATCCAAGGTTCTGCACTTGGCGCACTAAACGGCGAGAAGCAGTGGGAAGACAAGATCGTTGAGCTTGCAGAAGCACTAGATTCTTACATCCCTGAGCCAGAGCGTGCAGTTGACCAACCGTTCCTACTACCAATCGAAGACGTATTCTCGATCCAAGGTCGTGGTACTGTTGTAACTGGTCGTATCGAGCGTGGTATCCTACGTGTAGGTGACGAAGTAGAAATCGTTGGTATCAAAGAGACTACTCTTACTACTTGTACTGGTGTTGAAATGTTCCGTAAACTGCTTGACGAAGGTCGTGCAGGTGAGAACGTTGGTGCACTTCTACGTGGTACTAAGCGTGACGAAGTTGAACGTGGCCAAGTACTATCTGCTAAAGGTTCTATCAACCCACACACTAAGTTCGAGTCTGAAGTATACGTACTTTCTAAAGACGAAGGCGGCCGTCACACTCCTTTCTTCAAAGGTTACCGTCCACAGTTCTACTTCCGTACAACTGACGTAACAGGCGACATCACTCTACCAGAAGGCGTAGAAATGGTAATGCCAGGTGACAACGTTCAAATGACTGTTGAGCTAATCGCTCCAATCGCAATGGACGAAGGCCTACGTTTCGCTATCCGTGAAGGTGGCCGTACTGTAGGTGCTGGTGTTGTAGCTAAAATCTT